>CAZBWS010000177.1:0-1018 GCA_964495705.1 uncultured Gammaproteobacteria bacterium | reverse complement strand
AAGTTAACGTCATGGAAGACCCGAAGTACCACGTTGCGGATGATGCGCTAGAGAGCTAAACAAAAATCAGCGATAAAAAAGGCCTGCTCAATGCAGGCCTTCTTTTTGATAACTTTCTTCTTACTCAAGTCCCAACTATCTCTCGACCAGTAACCCTGCCTATCAGATTGCCAGTTTGTCTGTCAGGATTGGTACAGATCATGGGGCTAATGCAGGTGTGTGGCTGCTAAAATAAAACTTACTGCCTTCTTCTTAAAACTATAACTATTGTTACAGCTATAACTAGCGAGCTAATTGGAGTAAATAAATACCCCCAGTTACCGCCAAAGAGTGGTCTCGAAAAAACCACACAAAACAAGTCCACCACATAGAAAGTGTAGCCGCTATTAAATAAAAACAATATTAAGAAGAGCTTAATGGGGTGTTTTTTAGCCCACTCTATATATATTTTTTTAGACTGTTTATCTTTCATATAAACTCCTCTTTACCTACACGACTTGCTATCTTTTTTGCTCGTATCTATTAATGAAATACTTATATTTGCATAAAGATCTGGCAACGCACCCTGAATGATATTCCCGAATTTATCATAAAAAATTGTTCCCGTTTTCCAGCCAGCCCACCAAGCAAAACCTACCCCAGCAACTGCTTGACCTCCAGCAATTAACAGAGCGTCTCCGACTAATTTACCGCCAAGATAAAATTGCCCTCCAATTATTATTGTGCCTAGACTAAAATCGTCACCTATAGTTGGTTGCGAAGACCCCAAGTCAGGCTGTTGGCAAGCTATATTCCCACAGTTTTGTCCAGGACTATCAGGCATTGTCATACCTGGAGGTAAGTCTATTAAACCACTTGGATCAATAAAGTTCACCGGATCCGCCGACACATACCCATACAGATTTGTATTACCTCCATTGAACTCTATCGGATCTCTTGCCGTCCAACGACCCGTCTCTGGATCATAGTCTCTATAACCAAATCTAACTAAACCTGTATCACTATCTGCAAGTCCACC
>CAZBWS010000176.1:0-1034 GCA_964495705.1 uncultured Gammaproteobacteria bacterium | reverse complement strand
TGGTATTTGTCCTTAACACGGGAGGCGAGAATACCCACCACACCTTGGTGCCACTCTGGTTTGTACAGGCACAGCCCTGCGGGTAGCGCGACCTGCTTGAGCTTGGCCTCTAAACGCTCCATCTCAGCAAAGGCTTCCAGCTTCATTTCTTGCTCTATATGTCGGCGCTCATGATTGATCTCATCCAGCTGCTGAGCCAGTTGCTGCGCCCGTGGAGCATCATCGGTCAACAGGCATTCAATACCGATAGAAATATCTTCTAAACGCCCTGCGGCGTTCAGGCGCGGGCCTACCGCAAAGCCTAGATCAGAGGCGACCAACTGTTGCGCATTGCGTTTGCCAACTTCGATTAATGCGGATAAGCCCGCAACACAATGCCCAGCACGAATGCGCTTGAGCCCCTGAGCCACTAAGATACGGTTGTTGTAATCCAGTGCAACCACATCGGCCACCGTGCCCAGTGCGACTAAGTCTAACAGCGTAGCCACATTAAATTCAGGCAAGGCGCGCTCGGCAAACCATCCGCATTGACGCAGATGCGAGCGCAGCGCAGCCATTAAATAGAAAACAACACCCACACCAGCGAGGTTCTTGCTCTCAAAGTCATCGTTAGCCAGATTAGGATTTACGATCACTGCTGCTTGGGGGAGCTCCTCGCCCGGCAGGTGATGATCCGTTACCAATACAGGAATACCATACTGTCCCGCTTTAGCCACACCGGCAATACTCGATATACCGTTATCCACCGTGATGATTAATTGCGGCTGCATTTTCGCCGCCACCTCAACAATTTCTGGTGATAAGCCATAGCCATACTCAAAACGGTTCGGCACTAGATAATCCACTTTAGCCGCCCCCATGGCTCTTAATGCACGAATAATCACCGCCGTACTGGTTGCCCCATCCGCATCAAAATCCCCCACAATTAAAATTGACCAGGATTCGCGCAAAGCTTGCTCCAGCAGCTCACACGCCGCGCCCAAACCATGCAAGGTAGGCTTCAGCATAGTCGCTAAGCGGTAGTCTAATTGAGC
>CAZBWS010000175.1:0-1035 GCA_964495705.1 uncultured Gammaproteobacteria bacterium | reverse complement strand
GTCATCAACAACGGAAACTTCGGCATCGTCTTCGACTTCCATAATTATTGGGATTTCATCTTCGATTGCCGTGGTGGTTCTTATAGGGTCAATCGTGTTTATGAGGAGGCGGAGGCAGAAATATACATCAACTAAAGATGTACAAGGTGATATTGAAGATGGTTGTTTACCAGAAGAAACAACTGCCAATTCAGATTCCACCCTGGTAATTGATGTACACGAAAAAAGGTCGACGGACATAGGTATGGGTCATGCTGTATTGGAGTCTGCTAAAGATTTGGCCAATAGTTCTCAAATACCTGGTGTAAGTGAACTTGCTACGGTAGTTTCCATTTTGGTAAACTTACTAGTAGACAACAAGGGCAACAAAAATAGTACTGATGCCAGTATAAGAAGATGTCGATCGCTCATTACACTTTTGAAGAGGGCCACAGAATTTCTCGGTAGGGGCAGTGAAACCACTGTAAAGGCTGAACTTGTTCTCATACAGGACGTTTATGATTCCATACACGATCTTGTCGATCTAGTCAAAACGTACCGGAATAAAAACAAGGTTTCCCAGCTTCTTACATCGACAATTTTTAGGAAGCGCCAGGATGAATTCGGATCTATTGTAGAAAATGCTATTTCTAGTCTACAGTTTGGGTTACATGTGCAAGTGGGTCATGATGTTAGATCTATTAGGGATTTGGACCACAATAAGGCCGTTGTTGAATCTAGGAAAGTCAGAAGACAACGCAAGTTGGATCAGTTGGAGATTCCCATGGAGAATTTATCCATAACAGACGAACTTCTTGGTAAGGGTGGATTTGGAGAAGTATTTATTGCTGACTACAATGGTCGTAACGCTGCAGCTAAGGTAATTCGTGTCACACACGAAACAGGGAATAGTCAGAGAAAGGCATTTTTGAATGAATTGGGTAATATGAACCGTCTTAGTAGCCCGTATACTGTTAATGTATATGGGGCAGTAACTTCACAACCCGACAAGCTTATATTAGTAATGGAATTGTTATCCGGGGGTGATCTCAGGAC
>CAZBWS010000174.1:0-1073 GCA_964495705.1 uncultured Gammaproteobacteria bacterium | reverse complement strand
CTAACGAAAGTTATGGCTGAAAAGCACGGTACAGAGTTTAAGGACTACGATCAGATCGATAACGCTCCTGAAGAGCGCGCTCGTGGTATTACTATTTCAACAGCACACGTAGAGTATGAGTCAGAAGGCCGTCACTACGCACACGTTGATTGCCCTGGTCACGCTGACTACGTTAAGAACATGATTACGGGTGCTGCTCAAATGGACGGCGCTATTCTTGTTGTAAACGCAGCAGACGGCCCAATGCCTCAGACGCGTGAGCACATCCTGCTTTCACGTCAGGTTGGCGTACCTTACATCATTGTATACATGAACAAAGCGGACATGGTTGATGATGAAGAGCTACTAGAGCTAGTTGAAATGGAAGTACGTGACCTGCTTAGCAGCTACGACTTCCCTGGCGACGACACGCCAGTGATCACCGGTTCTGCGCTGAAGGCGCTAGAAGGCGACGATTCTGACATCGGCCGTCCATCTATCTACAAGCTAGTTGACGCATTGGATGAGTACATTCCTATGCCTGAGCGCCCAGTAGACAAGCCATTCTTGTTGCCAGTAGAGGACGTATTCTCTATCTCTGGTCGTGGTACAGTGGTAACGGGTCGTGTTGAGCGCGGCATCGTCAACGTTGGTGATTCAATCGAAATCGTTGGTATCCGCGAGACACAGACAACAACTTGTACGGGTGTTGAGATGTTCCGTAAGCTACTTGACTCAGGTCAGGCGGGCGACAACGTAGGTGTATTGCTACGTGGAACGAAGCGTGAAGATGTAGAGCGTGGCCAGATCCTTTGTGTTCCTGGTTCGGTTACACCGCACACGAACTTCGAGTCTGAGATCTATGTATTGTCTAAGGACGAAGGTGGTCGTCATACGCCATTCTTCAGTAACTACCGTCCCCAGTTCTACTTCCGTACGACAGACGTAACAGGTGCTGTATCTTTGCCAGAAGGCACAGAGATGGTAATGCCTGGCGACAACGTGAGCGTAGCGGTTGAGTTGATCAACCCTATTGCGATGGAAGAAGGCCTGCGTTTCGCAATCCGTGAAGGCGGTCGTACCGTTGGCGCTGG
>CAZBWS010000173.1:0-1096 GCA_964495705.1 uncultured Gammaproteobacteria bacterium | reverse complement strand
AGCCATCGTAATTATCGACTAGGGTAATGGTCCAGTTGCTTGCGGATTCGCCGAACATCAGTTGTGCTCCAGAGAGCAAGGTGCCTGAGCCAATAGCTTCACGTAAGCCGCCGAGTACAACTAAAACAGCAGTAAAGCCCAGGCCCATCGCTAGGCCGTCAAGGGCTGAAGTGATGACATTATTTTTCGCAGCAAAGGCTTCCGCACGGCCAATGATGGCACAGTTTGTAGTGATTAGTCCTAGAAAAATGCCGAGCACCGTATAAAGATCGTATAAAAAAGCTTGCATCATTAAGTCGACTACGGTGACTGCAGCTGCAATGATTAAGACGAAAATAGGTATGCGTATTTCTGGTTTAACTGTATTGCGAATTAAGGAAACACAAATATTTGAGGTGAGTAATACAAAAGTCGTTGCTAAGCCCATGCCTAGACCATTAATGAGGCTGTTAGTTACACCTAGTAAAGGGCATAAGCCGAGTAGTTGTACTAGGCCTGCATTGTTACTCCAAAAGCCATCTAGCGTGATTTTTTTGAACTCGGCTTTACTGATCATGTTGAGCTCCTGAATCGAGAGTAAAAAGTGTGTCTCGGTGTTTTTTGTAATAGCGCAGAGTTTTACGAACTGCGCCCACTACGGCGCGAGGAGTAATGGTCGCGCCAGTGAATTGATCAAAGTCGCCACCATCTTTCTTTACCTTCCACTGTTGCTCGCTGTGGTTATGTAGGCTTTTGCCGTTAAAGGAAAGTATCCAGTTACTGCGATCCAAGGTTATTCCGTCGCCTAAGCCGGGTGTTTCACGGTGGTTGACTACGCGCACTCCCGCCACACTACCGTCAACATTGATGCCAACTAACATTTCAATTGCGGTGCCACTGTAGCTATCAAGAGCTGCTGTGCTGATGACTACAGCAATGGGTTTTCCATTTTTGCGTGCACGGTAAATATTGCGTTCACGTGATCCACCTAACAACAATACATCTTGTACGGTTGTGGAGTCTTTGGCTAGATCATTGTCGTAGCGTTGTGCAGGTATGATTTCATTCAAACCGCTCAACAAAGCACGCAACTGCTGCTCAGCAATTCGCTCAGCTG
>CAZBWS010000172.1:0-1100 GCA_964495705.1 uncultured Gammaproteobacteria bacterium | reverse complement strand
TGTAATCCCCCCGAAAAAAAGTATCAGTCATAAGTAGAAAATTCTCGTACACTAAAACTAGGAGTTTTCTATGAAACAATCACGCTACACCGACAGCCAAATACTGGCTATCTTGAAACAAGCCGAAGCGGGCACGCCTGTGACTGAGCTGTGCCGCGAGCACGGCATGAGCAACGCCTCTTTCTATAAGTGGCGCGCCAAATATGGTGGCATGGACACCTCGCTGATGAAACGTATGAAAGAGCTTGAGGACGAAAACCGTCGCCTCAAAAAAATGTACGCCGAGGAAAAGCTCAAATGCGAAATTGCCCGGGAGGCAATCGAAAAAAAGTGGTGAAGCCATCTCGACGAAAAGAGATGGCGCAGCGTGCTTATAAAGAACATAAGGCGAGCATCCGCATTGCCTGCAACGTATTTTCTATTTCACCTAGCTGCTACCACTACCAGCCCAAGCTCTCGGATGAAAACGCCGAGATTGCGGATTGGTTGCTGAGGCTAACAACGGCGAATAAGCGCTGGGGCTTTGGCCTGTGCTTTTTATATCTACGCAATATCAAAGGCTACGGCTGGAACCACAAGCGCGTGTACCGCATCTACCGCGAGCTAGAGCTTAACTTACGCATCAAGCCTAAGCGCAGAATTAAACGAGACAAGCCAGATGCGCTGAGCGTACCTGAATCCATCAACCAAGTGTGGTCGATGGATTTTATGAGTGATTCGTTAGCGGATGGTCGTTCGCTGCGCACATTTAACGTGCTCGATGATTACAACCGAGAAGGCTTGGGCATTGAAGTCGACCTATCGTTACCGAGCTTGCGGGTGATTCGGTCGTTAGAACAAATCATTGAATGGCGAGGCAAGCCAGCGTCTATTCGTTGTGACAACGGGCCAGAATATATTAGCCAGCAGCTGATTAATTGGGCGAATAAGAACCAAATAACACTGCTGTATATTCAGCCAGGTAAGCCCACACAGAACGCTTATATCGAAAGGTTTAATCGTACGGCGAGGCATGAATGGCTGGAGCTGCACCTTTTTAAAAGCATCGAACACGCGCAACTATTGGCCACACAGTGGCTTTGGATCTACAATAATGAACG
>CAZBWS010000171.1:0-1124 GCA_964495705.1 uncultured Gammaproteobacteria bacterium | reverse complement strand
GTATCCTCTCAGTGACAGCTCTAAGCGTAAATAGTGTCTTTCGCTGGATGCTTACTCTCTTAGCTGTCTTGTCACTGCGAAATAACACTTCCCCCTGCGGTTTCATCCAGTTTGGTATTGTTAGCTTTATTCTATGTTTGCGGAAATGTTAATCATAGAGCATGTATGCGGAGGCTGGATGTACGTTTTCCTAATTCCACGAATATTCCCTGTTGTGGGAATTTGGTGCGGTTGTCGTAAAAAATTAATGAAAAAGCTGCATGGGTTTATAGTGCAGATGTGCGCGAACCACAGTTAATTTCTTCGATAAGAAGCTTTGTGTTGAAACTAAATGTCAAGCGACTCGCACATGGATCAAACGAGTTTTTTGTTTAATACTGACGCGTATGCACGTGAGTATTTGTGTACCTGGGCGCTATTCTCGGCTTCGTCAAGTGGTAACCAGGTATAGCTGTCATGCTGCAGCTCGTCGCCATGTTCAATGGAAAGTTGTTGCTGTTGGCTGTCAGTCATATGAAGGTAGTGTGGTAAATTTACGTAGTGCGTAGATATACTGTCACTAAATGCACTGTCGTCGTAGAAATGATCCCATGCTCCCATGGGTTCAAGACGCTCTCTTTCCATGCCAGAAAGTCCTAGCTCCACTCTGGCAATTCTTTCGATAGCTTTTTCGATGCTTTCATTTTTTCTTATTCTGCCGCCCGGGTTGAAATAATATCCTTTTGCAGGCTTATTGTTACGTTTAACAAGTAGAATCTCTCGATTCTCGTTAACGATACAAAAATCAATTGAAACGAGTGGCAGGCACCTGACTGATTCGCTGAATTCGTTTTCACTGAGGATCATTGGATTTGCGCTCATTTTAAGCTATGAGTATTTGGTGATATAGGCTCGGTATGTAGAAGCCAGACCTTCTCTTAGCTCAATCTTTGACTTCCAGCCCATTGCTTCCAGCTTACTTACATCAACTACCTTTCGTGGCATGCCATCTGGTCTGGACTTATCCAATGCTATTTGACCAGTGTAACCTATGACTTCCGCAATAATGTGTGCTAGATCCAATATGGTAGAGTCAACGCCAGTTCCAACGTTGATAACATCCGGAGAGTTGTAGTTTTCCATTA
>CAZBWS010000170.1:0-1132 GCA_964495705.1 uncultured Gammaproteobacteria bacterium | reverse complement strand
AGCCATCGTAATTATCGACTAGGGTAATGGTCCAGTTGCTTGCGGATTCGCCGAATATAAGATCAGCGCGTGCGAACAGAGTCCCAAAACCAATAGCTTCACGTATTCCGCCTAATGCCACTAGCACAGCGGTGAAGCCAAGGCCCATAGCAATGCCGTCTAATGCCGATGTGAATACATTGTTTTTGGCGGCAAAGGCTTCGGCGCGACCAATAATTGCACAGTTAGTCGTAATAAGGCCGATAAAAATACCTAGTACGGTATAGAGGTCGTATAGAAAAGCCTGCATTAGTAGTTCAACAATGGTTACTGCTGCGGCAATGATTAGTACAAAAACGGGGATACGAATTTCTGGCTTCACTGTATTACGAATTAAAGACACACAAACATTGGATGTTACTAATACAAAAACAGTTGCTAAACCCATTCCCAGGCCGTTGATTAAGCTATTAGTAACACCTAGAAGTGGACAAAGACCTAAAAGTTGAACTAATCCTGCATTATTATTCCAGAAGCCATCAATAGTGATTTTTTTAAATTCAGCTTTACTGATCATGCGTACTCCTAGGTTGAGGTGAAATCTCTTTTTCATCAGTGATGTCGAGAGGTGCAAAAATCATATTTTGATTTTTTTTGAAATATAGTAATGTTTTATGTACAGCTCGAACTACCGCTCGAGGTGTAATAGTAGCACCCGTAAACTCATCAAAGTCACCACCATCTTTTTTTACGTTCCACTGTTTCTGGCTATGGCTGTGTAAACTTTTACCATTAAAGGATAAAATCCAGTCGCTGGTATCTAGTTTTATTCCATCCCCTAAACCTGGGGTTTCACCATGATGTACTACACGAACATTAGCCAAAGTACCGTCAATATTAATGCCCACTAACAACTGAATAGGCTTGCTAGTGTTGTAACCGTCATTGGCAGCCGTACTTATAACTGCTGCAATGGGGAGTCCTGATTTTCTAGCGCGATATATTCTGCGGGGGAGGTTACCTCCTAGTAGAGTTTTGTCTTGTACAGTGATGACATCCTCCGCTAGGTTGTTGTCATAGCGTGAGCTGGCAACAACGTCATTCAAACCGCTCAACAAAGCACGCAACTGCTGCTCAGCAATTCGCTCAGCTG
>CAZBWS010000169.1:0-1133 GCA_964495705.1 uncultured Gammaproteobacteria bacterium | reverse complement strand
CTTTGATGCGCGAGAACAATGTGAATGCCTTCTTGGTGGGTGAGGCGTTTATGCGCGCTGAAGAGCCGGGTGAGAAGTTGAGAGAGTTGTTTGTTTAGTATATGGCTCGTGAATATATAGTTTATTGTGATGAGTCTATAGAGAATGGTGAGTTTTATTCTAATTTCTACGGGGGCTTGTTAATCACCTCTCAAAAATTACAAAGTATTACTGACGATCTAGAAACTAAGAAGGCAGGCTTGAACTTCAAAGGTGAATTGAAATGGCAGAAGGTTACCGGTAATTATTTGTCGAAATATATAGAGTTCATAGACCTGTTGTTTGATTATATTGCTGCTGGCGATATTAAAATTAGAATTATGTTTACGCAAAATAGGAATGCAGCTCATCACCATGGTGAGTATCAAAAAGAACATAAATATTTTCTCCTATACTACCAGTTTATTAAACACGCATTTGGCTTGAAGTATATTGATGAAGGTGAGCAGGCTTATACGAAACTTAGGTTTTATTTCGACAAGTTACCCGATACCCGTGAGAAATCAGAGTTATTTAAAGACCAAATTATGGGTTTGTCTCGATTAAAAATGTTTAGGTGTGCCAAAGTTACGTTTGATCGAGAACAAATTGCAGAAATTGATTCTAGTAAACATATTTTATTGCAAGGCTTGGATATTGTTTTGGGGGCAATGCAGTTTAGGCTGAATGATGTTCACTTAAAAAAGCCTGAGGGCGCAAGGTGCCGTGGCAAGAGAACAATCGCCAAAGAAAAGCTATATAAGCATATCAATTCTCGGATTAGAGAGCTTTACCCTAATTTTAATATAGGTGTTTCAACTAGTGATAGAGGTGAGCCTGCTAATCGTTTGGTCGATCCATATAGGCATTGGCTTTTTGTGCCTGCAGGTTCAATTGAGGATAATAGATTAGCAAAAACTAAAAAGCCCCGCATTCGCTAATAGATATCTCAAGTGGAACTTGAGGCTTCGCGATATGAAGGGCTTGTGTTGATTATATATAGCAGAATAGTATTTAGTCTATACATAAAAATTGTTTATTGCGTCAAATAATAGCGCTCCTACCTCGTCCCAAACACCACAACCGTCTTACCATGGGCCGTAATCAAGCCTTCC
>CAZBWS010000168.1:0-1136 GCA_964495705.1 uncultured Gammaproteobacteria bacterium | reverse complement strand
AAGGAGGTGAACCATCTATACTTTTATCAGGGTTAAATCGTATGCATACATGATTTTTCTTATTGGATGCACTATGTATCTCGGCTAGACGTTGACCATCGTCTTCATGAATGATTCCATCTTCGTCAATCTCTATGTGAAGTAATGTATCATTTATTTCCCAGGCCATGTCTGGTTTAAATGCTACACAAGATTGTCCTGGTATTTTACAATCCCACGTCAGAAAGTACTCTTGTAATTCTGGGATTTGATTTTGAACTTCTGCTAGTATAAATTGCTCCTTACGGACCTTTCTTTTGCTCAATTCGGGATACATGGCTGTCCAGCAATTGTAACAAAGCTCCATTTTACCGTTTTCAGGATTTATCTTCGATGCAAAGGATTTCTCATGGTTTTTATAGAAAGAACACGCATCTGATACACACCGTTTGTGTACGACATTAACAAATCCTTTCTTTATGCCATGATTGGAGCAATATATAGCTTTTCCATCGGGTTCTCCATAAGAAGGGATTAAAAAACAATTTTCTTCTTTACATTTTGTATGAGTAACGTCAACATAGTCTCTTTCCTTTCCATGTGTGGCACAATGGGTTGCTTTACCATTGACTGGTCCAAAATTGGGGTATATGTCACAACCATCCTTGGAACATATTTTATGTGAGATATTCGTGTATCTTTTTTCCTTCCCATGATAGGAACAATATTTAGGTACTTCACCAGATTTCCCAAAAATAGCACGTTTTGTGCATTTTTCCTCGATACATCGTTTGTTATGGACGTCTACAAATCCTCTCTCCCTACCATGTTCGATACAATATTCACGGCTTTCACCATAGTCCCGTCCATATCGAGCTCTCTTGTTGCATCCATCTTCATGACACACCATTTTATATTTAAATTATAGTACATATAAAAAACTCCAGGAAAAAAGTATATTAAAATATACGTATTACTAACAAGCAAAAATTAAATAATAAATATTTATATTATATAAACTAAATATGTCACGTTTAAATCAGCAACTCCTCGAAAATAGGAATAAAAACGTAGGTTCAAGATTAAACCAGCAGCTCCTCGAAAATAGGAAATTAGGTTCAAGATTAAACCAACAGCTCCTCGAAAATAGGAAAAAA
>CAZBWS010000167.1:0-1156 GCA_964495705.1 uncultured Gammaproteobacteria bacterium | reverse complement strand
AAATGTATTTCTGGTAAACTGGAACAAACCGGTGGATTCACTTTTAGTCGTACCAAAACTTCCGAAGAAGAATGCACTGAAGAATCTCCGAATAAGAAGATGAGAGTAGAATAATTAATTACTATTAAATTAGGCATAAGAAAAGGATGTGGGTACTACCCATACCCTTGGTGGTTACCAAAATTATACATTTATCACCAAGAATGGAATGGTGGTCTATTGGAATAAATAAATTAGATCCTCATACAAATGAAGTACTTAAAACTTATAGTTCTCAAGTTGAGGTTACAACAAAATATGGTATGACTCCAAGGACATTAAGGAGTGCAATTAAAGGAAATATTGTACAACGTAGATTCAAGTGGTCTTATGCAAGTTAAGGTTTAAATTTCTGAAAGGTCCTTGGTCTAAAAAATATTAGCCAGACTACTTAGAATTCTGAAATGATAGCCTTGGTGAAACGATCACTTTCTTCATTTATAATGAGAGTGTTTAAAAACACTGGGGTAGTTGGGATTCCCCCGCCACTGGGGAGTCAGTAGCGCCTTTGCTTTTTATGAAGATTAAAGCATCTTGACCTCAATCAATGAGATGATTGTGTCCTCATGTTCTCCTCTTCAATAGGACGTCCTTCGTCAATCCTTCGAATCCTCTGGATCTCCTCTAAAATCCTCCGGTTATCCTGTACAATGGCAAGTAGGATACTCCGATTATCCTCTTCGCGCTTGTCTTTGAGAAGTCCCTTTGTGAACTGAATTGCTGATCCTATTAATGTCACCATAATTGTAATTATAGTCAACAAAAAAAATGGAGTAACGCGTTCTTGTTTAAATGACAAATAAGTAAGGAGAACAATGAATATTGCACTTAGTACCAAAAGTACTAACCAAAGTTTTGTCCGGAACGAAAAAACCGATGGGAATGCACCGGCATCGGTGTTGTATAAGTTGTTTATGGAGTCGGCGACTCTCCTTTCTTCTTCGTTGTTGTAGTTGTCTTGTGTTGTTACAATATGTGATGGAAACATTTATGAATGAAACATTGTGGTCTCACAATGATTTCAGGGTATCATTTTTAAATAATCATTTTAAATAATATCCACAGTAGTAGAGCTTCTTAACGAAGTCCCAGATTAGATTCCTGATAACAATAAAAT
>CAZBWS010000166.1:0-1182 GCA_964495705.1 uncultured Gammaproteobacteria bacterium | reverse complement strand
TAGCAGCTTGGCGCTGAGGGGCGAGCCCGTAAGCTAAGATGAGAAAACGACCCCCAACAATCTTTACAAACACGCTGCATTTATCAGCGCTGCAAAAACCAAACGGAGCTATTGTGCTTTGTTTTTTATCGTCAGCAAAAACACCTTGAAACAGCCTATCCGCATGGTGATTTTGGACGATCTTGGTGGCTTGCGCATATCGGCTGTTGGGGTTCCTGCGTCACCCCAAACTACAAAAAACACAGCCCAACTTACGCGTTGTCCTATGCAGTTTTTCCTACCACCCCCATACGTTGTCCAATAGCTCTTGTTGCCCGTCCAAATCATCGAAAGTTGTTACTACAAATGAGGATGGGCGGTATCCAAATACGAGTAGGTAATAGGATTGTAATAGTTCAAGATTGGCGGGATTGGTTAATTGTTCTTTTAGCTTAGATCGCACATCGTCTGTTTGGCGAAACGAGACGGTAAATACAGCCCCAGGGGAAGGAGGAAAGCGATGGGCAACCTCATATTTCCCGTTGGGTATTAAGGCTTCATTAAGTACTGCAGCATCACAAACTTTCGTGTCCAGCTTATTTAAAACCTCCTGAAAACTTCCTTTAACTTCAATGACTTGAGGTTGAAAAACGGGATTGTTAAATAATTTATACACGTTCACGGCGTCTAGGGAGGGCGAAGGGAAGGTGCAAATTTTCTTGCGACTCAGTGACGAGACGGTTTCTTCTGAGTCTGGTGGAACGATCAGTAAACTCTGTAGTGGGTCGCTCGCAACCGCTAAAATTTCGTGATCTAAGCCTCGAGGTTGAGCCATCCATGCGGCAATATGAGGCTCCGACAGGGTGATTTCGGCAACGTCTTCTCGTAAATCTTTGCTATATGCAAGCCAACTTTCATGGCTAGAAAATGCCACATTACTATCGAGTAACCCGCCCAAGAATTGTGTCACGGGCTCAATGGTGCTTTTATGATGCCGGTATTCGAGAAATGGTGGAGCTGTTAATAAGAGGTCAGAGTAGCTGATACTGCTAAAAACCAGGGTGGTACAAAATAGTAATTGCTTCATTTTTCCCCACTTACTTTGTTATAGCTTTAATTATTTTTACTCAATGTAACAGAACGTAGACCAAATACATTGCTTTGATGCGACAAGAGACTAAGCTTTACAAATAAACGTTATTA
>CAZBWS010000165.1:0-1189 GCA_964495705.1 uncultured Gammaproteobacteria bacterium | reverse complement strand
AAAATGCTTTAAATATTTAATACAAATCTAAAATATCATTTTGTACAATTTTAACACTACATTTGTACACAATCACAACAATTATGTCCGATTCCAATAATATACAAGAAATACACTATCCTGGTAAAAAACAATATAAATGCAAAATTTGTAATCGTGGATTTACACGAGGTTGTAGTCTTAAAAGACACCAGGTTATCCATACAGGTGAAAGGGCGTATAAATGCGAAATTTGTAATCGCGACTTTACACAAGCTGGTTGTCTTAAAAGACATCAGGTTACCCATACGGGTGAAAAAAAATATAAATGTGAAATTTGTAATAGTAGATTTACAGTGGCTAGTAGTCTTAAGGTACATAAAAGACTCCACACCGGAGAAAAACCACACAAATGTGAAATTTGTGAAATTAAATTTTCAACATATGGTATTCTTAAAGCACACCAGGTTACCCATACGGGAGAAAAGGCGTATAAATGTGAAATTTGCGAATACAACTGTTCACGATCCAGTACTCTTAAAAGGCACATGAAGACCCATACCATTGAGGGACAGAGATATAGGAAAAAACAAGAAAATAGAGTATACAAATTATTAAAGGAATGGGGATTTGAAGCAGACGATGAAGTAACTATTAATGTATCGAATAAAAATTGTTTAAACGATAGTCATAGGCATTTTTCCAGGCTAGATTACGTTATTTCAAATTGTGTTAATGCAATGTTGATTTTGGAAGTCGATGAAGATCAGCATACTTGGTATGAATTATCATGTGAAATTAGTAGAATGTCGGATGTTAGAGCATCACTTATGAAAGCAGGTTATGAACTTCCTATCTATTGGATAAGATATAATCCAAATGGGAAATATCATATTGGAGGTGATCATGTTCACATTCATCGCCCAGAAAGAGAGATAGCTCTTAAGTCTAAATTATATGAATTATGTTCTCCTGATTTTAAACCCGATAATCAAGTAAATATCCATTACATGTTTTATGATTTGATGTCTGAAGAATTAGGTCCAGAAATAATGGTCGAACCCGACTTCCCAGAATATCTACAAGATTGTGTTTCGTGGCATTAAAATTTAATTTAAAACTAAAATGTCAAAAAAAAATTATGTCCCGATCATGAGAAGAACAATATAAAAAATAAATAATTAATTATTTAATTTTTAAACCATACACA
>CAZBWS010000163.1:0-1228 GCA_964495705.1 uncultured Gammaproteobacteria bacterium | reverse complement strand
ACAAACGAGGGCGTCCTAGGACGTCCTTTTTTGTGCCTGTAACATAATGATCTTACTTTAACTGCCTTTTAAATTGCTCTAATTCAACCGTCTCAGATTTTGACAGTTGCGGATAGTCTAGTGGTAGGGCGTTTAAGTTATCCAAAATAACCTGTGCAACGGCTAGGCGCATCGCTGGTTTGTTATCTGCTGGGATCGCATACCATGGCGCCCAAGGTTTAGAGGTTTGCTCAAGCATATCCGCATAGGCTTGCATATATTGTGGCCAGAGCTTGCTTTCAGCTAAATCTCCCTCAGAAAACTTCCAATTTTTGCTCGGTTCCTCAAGGCGCGATAAAAACCGCTTATGTTGCTCAGTTTGTGAAACATTGAGCCAGAATTTCAACACGATAGTATTACTTTGTGCTAAATGCTTTTCGTGGGCGACGATGGCATCGTAGCGTTCTTGCCAAAGACTATCAGTATCCGTAATACTGAGACCTTGTCCACGGAGGTATTCTGGGTGAACTTTACACACCAGTACTTCTTCATAGTGACTGCGGTTGAATACACCAAACATGCCGCGTTCGGGGAGTGCTTTTGTTGTACGCCATAGAAAGTCATGCTTGAGCTCATTGCTGGAAGGCTTTTTGAAGGAGTGTACGGCACAGCCAGCTGGGTTTATACCGCTCATAACAGCGCGTATGGTACTGTCTTTGCCAGCGGCATCCATGGCTTGAAAAACCAGTAATATAGAATATTTGCCTTGAGCATATAGTATTTCTTGACGCTGGCTGATGGCTTTGACGACTTTCTTTAATGATTTCTTCAACGCCTGTTTATCTGACTTTTGCTTAATTGATGTATCTAACTGAGAGATATTAATATCTTTGTCGGCATCAATCTTAAACTTTGAATCTTGTGTAATAAACACGCGGTTTCTCCTTAAATTATAAGACAATAAAGGTTTTTTTATTGTGTTGGTAGTTTTTAAAAATCCCCATTAAAGGTACGTACAGCATCCTGTTATGTTAACGATTATTTTTTCGGTATTGAATGGCGATGCCTAGACGGTTGTAAATCTATACTTTAAAGGCTGAAGTTGTAATATATGTAAATAAAACTGACTATGCTCAAAACCTAAACGAGTAATAGTAGTGAAACAACTAATACAATTAGCAGTATTGTTAATAGCCATACAAATTTTGTATGGCTGTGCTTCAATTTACACTGTAACTCAAGAACCTGA
>CAZBWS010000162.1:0-1237 GCA_964495705.1 uncultured Gammaproteobacteria bacterium | reverse complement strand
GGATGTTTTGCTTAAAGAAATATGTTCGAATGACCATGTAAAAATACTTGGACTATACGGAAACAACAAAAGTGTAAAGAGAATTATACCAGAAATAGTAAATATGATTATTCGTGGTAATATACAAAAATTGGATATTTCATATTGTTCTATTGGTAAAATAGGTATCAAAAAAATAATTGATGCAACAAATGAATCTACCAGTAAACTCACACATATTAATATTTCAGGGAATAAGTTGGGTAAAACAACATTTAAAAATCTTTTAAATACATCTCTCACATTTATTCATATGGGAGACATTGAATATGATATAGATTCTCTTTGGGAATTTGTAATAAATCGTCGTAACAACGGATTCGAATGTATCATTAATGATAGAGATCGTGATGATTTTGATTATTATGGAAGTAATTGCGACGAAGAATTATTTGAACTTGTATATTCAGGGGAACATTGGGGACCAGTTTGAATATGATGTAATATTTATAATGTTTCGACTGGGTCATTAAATTTACCAAACAAGGATGGACGTGTGAGATCATATATCTCCAGATTAAATTCCATCCCAAAGGACATCATGTATAACAATCTATCAAAATCTCCATATCTCTTATTGTCTTCTACGGAATTCTGGTCTACGCGTCTTGCTTTGCTATGATTCGTTCAACATCCTCATTTATTCCCTTCCCTTCATATATTCCCTTTAGAAATAAAATAATATTCATCATTTCATCTAAGAGATCGCCCATGTTTCCGTATCGCTCATTGTCTTTTTGTATGTGATCAGGGTCACGTAAGGATGCTACGCGTATAAAATTTGATACCCTTTCCTTCATGATGAGCAACTTTGCACCACTTTTCTCGTCGTGTTGTGGCGCAAATTTTCTCAAATTGTCTCTATACTCTTCTAATATATTATCCACTGTGTCTTCTTCATCGTCTTCTTTATAGTCTTCAGGAAAGACTATCAATAGGTAACTATCTATCATTCCTGTATCACGCATATAAGAAAATACATCTTGAAGCATGACATATATTTCCTTTTCATTCTTGATGCCATTTTCATCTATACTCCCCATCTTGGAAAACATATCATCTATTTCTATTGTGTGTGGTATATCTCTCTCGCGCATCTTATCGCGTATAGTTTTCAACGATATACCAAACTCTTCCATGATAATCTCAAACCAATGATAATAAAATAAAAAATGAGTTTAAAAAATAGATATTATTG
>CAZBWS010000161.1:0-1252 GCA_964495705.1 uncultured Gammaproteobacteria bacterium | reverse complement strand
TCTTTCAATATATATTGAAAGAACAAAAAACGTCCATATTTGAAAGATTCCTAAGGAAAATGTCTATTTGAAAGAATTACCCTTGTATTTTTTGCTCTGATTGGTACAATTGTGGTCTATAAACAATTATTATATTTTGATTATTTAAAAACGATTATTAAATATTTAATATAAACCCATCCACCCCATATTCACACAAGTTCTCCTTACGCATCGCATCAAGAATGTCTTTGTTTAAAATTCTGGAAAGGCTTTTAAACAATACGGATGAAGAAGGAGAATGTATAATATGGAATGGGTATAGCAAAAATGGGTATGGTATAACTCAAATTAATGGTAAACAATATTATGTACATAGGCTTTCATACATGATAAAGATACGAAGTGAAAATATACCCAAGTACATAAATGGAGAAGTAGCCGGAGTCGTGCACCTATGTGGAAAAGCTAAATGTGTCAACACAGACCACCTTGAGTTGAAAGCGCAGAACATAAATATATCGGATTCTTGTACTCATGCATTCTAAACCCCACCGTCTAACTTCCGATGAAGAACTAGAGATATACTTAGATATACAACAGAAAGCAGAGAACGCCAGGTTTCTGCGTAAAATGAATGAGTTTTGCTGTTTTGGGGATAAAAAGAGGAAATCTACTGAATCAGGGGTGGGACACGAAAAAAGCAGGTTTATCATTAATAAGTTCATTTCTGTGATGGAGGTATTAACTAATGAAACTCGCCAAGATTCTTCCTCTGAGGGTACTAATTCTTCTGTAAATGACGTTTCTCGTAGTCAGTCTAGTGTTGATTATGAACGTGAACGTAATCAATCTAGTAAAAAAAGACCGTCAAAACACGAGAGGAAGAAGAGTAAAAGATAATACAGAATACAATGATGTCAACTGGACTTGTTACGTGCACGTCTTCTGATAAAAATACTCAGATGAGTCTGGTATGGAGCGCACCAGAAATTCTTGATGCTGTCGGTAGTACATTCAAAAGCGATGTTTATAGTTTTGGTATTGTAACATGGGAGATATTTTCCAGGGAGCTTCCGTGGTCTACCCTTTCACATCCAAAGGATGTTTACATCCGTGTAGTGCTGAAGGGATTGCGTCCAGAAATACCAAAGAATGTACCTGACCATTTTGTTAAAATAATGGAGTCTTGTTGGAAGGGAGAAGCATGTGATCGGCCTTCATTTAGATCTGTTATGGAAGATATGAAGTCACATGGATGGAATGAAAAGTT
>CAZBWS010000160.1:0-1259 GCA_964495705.1 uncultured Gammaproteobacteria bacterium | reverse complement strand
CTGCAACAAGCGGTACGCCTGCTCTCACGCAAGCACCTCGTGGTGCTTGCGGACTTACAAGAGCCTGGACTGCGAGAGAGCCTGAGCCAGCCCCCTAAGGACCTTGATAACGCCTTGCAATTTCACGGCGTATTAGACTACCTACAATACCGCAAGCAAGGCCATGAAGCCCTCCGCCATGCGGGCGCTATCTGCATAGATACCACGGCCAAAGAGCTGCCTGTCAGGCTCGTCAATCAATATTTAGATATTAAGCAGTCCGGACGACTGTAGAACATAAAGTGAGAATGCGGATAGGCTGGAATTTAATAAATTTCAGCCTATCCGCATGGGCTTATTGCTCGGTGAAAATGGAGCGGTAAGCGGTATAGAAGGTAGCAATGAGTGTAGGCATTAATACTAGGTAGCCTAGACCCAAGGGAATAACAGCCAAAATGCACAACACAACCGCGACCATACTGTACCAAGTGTAAGGTAAGATATTTCTCAGGCAACCCTTAAAGCTTAACTTCATAGCCTCAAACGCCGGCTTATCATGTAACACTACCAGTGCGGGCGCAAACCAATAGGCCATAAACACAGGGATCATCACCGCAAAAATCAGCAACATACCGATGGCAAAGGCCGTGCCATCAAAGGTATCAGGGTCTGGCTGACCGCCCATAAACATCGTCGCCATGCCCGCACCCATAACTAACACGCCAGGGATAACAGCAATAATAATACCGACCAAATACAATACGCCAACTAATATTAGCTGCCCTGTATTATTAGAAAAACCTGCAAACAGATGATCAAAGCGCAGCTCGCCACCTTGATCTAGCTCGCGACAGCCCAAAACAAAGCCCGCCATAAATATAGGCCCCAAAACATAGCTGGCTAACTGCCCGATAAAGGGAATAAAAGCCAACACCATCATTAGAATAAACCACACGATTATTATACCGACCCACAAACCTGGGCTTTTCTTAAACAAGCCAAAGCCTTGCGCTATCCATGCCCACCCTGCACCAATAGGATTTTTTTGTGGGTCCACTAAAGTTAATTCGCCACCGCTCGCCGCTTCAATCAACTCAGCCTCAGGCGCCTGATAGGGGTTTTGCTGTTCTGTCATTGTATAATCCTTATTTATATGATTTTTGTGAAGTAGTTACTCTTATCGCTTCTAGCTTATAAGTCAACTACTTGTAAGCCCTGCTTATCGCCTGAAAAAGCCTCCCACAACTGCGCATAGCTTTTTTTCACTTCGGGGTGCAATT
>CAZBWS010000159.1:0-1295 GCA_964495705.1 uncultured Gammaproteobacteria bacterium | reverse complement strand
AGTTAGCGATTGAACATGCGGTGATTAAGCTCGATGGTGTGAGGGCGTTAATTACAACCTAAGACCGGACGCAGCACAAAAAAAGCCACGCACCTTTCGGAGCGTGGCTTTTTTATGCGGCATCAAGAACTAGTCGTTCAAGATAAACGTCACCTTAAGTAACACTCTAAATTCAGTGATTTTATCGTCCTCTACAATCACTTCCTGCTCAGCAACCCAAGCACCTTTAATATTTTTAATTGTTTTACCCGCACGGGCAATACCATTACGTGCAGCATCTTCAAAGCTTTTTGTAGAAGAAGCCTTAATTTCTGTAACTCTTGCAATAGACATTGTGATTTCCTTTAAATTATTTATGTTGATTGGGTTACACAAGGTAGCAGGCATAGCGTTAAATACAAATACTTAACGTACATTTTTTGTAAAGATGTGTGTTTCAACACGGCATTAGGGTATTTAGGCCAGCCTGTTAAAATGCTTTTTCTAAGCCGAGCATATAAGTAAAGCCCGAAGTGCTGCCATTATTACCTGGATCACCAGCTGTAGTACGGCGTGAACTGGCTTTTTTGATAATTTTATCGGTCTGTAAAACGACTGAATAGTATCTATGGACTTGATACTTTAGCCCCAAGCTTCCCCGCACAAAATTCATCTTCGGCTTATTCCCGCGCAAGTCATGGTCACGAAAGTCTGAAGAGTTTTGTGAGGCATCGTATTCCACACCTGATTTAAGCTGCAGCTTAGGCGTTATACCCAATGTTGTTACCAGGGCCGTTTTAAGACCTGAATTACTATTCGTCTGGCCCGCCTCTGTTTCACCCGCGCTATAAAAAGAAACCTGCCCATGGAGCTTTAAATAAGGGTTGAGAGAGTATTGGACCCCGACGCCTAGCTCCCCATATAACACCTTCAAACGCTGTCTTTTGGATGTATCTGTCTTACTTTGCAGTTGTCCTAGGGACAAGAACATCAAATACCGATTATTTTCTATATGAAACTGCGCCGCATAACCCTCTAGCTCACAATTATCGACTGCGCTGGCAAAACAAAAATCAGCAGACTGATAAGACAAGCTAGCGCGTGACTGCACCTCTGCAGCAGCCACGCGCGTCTGCCCCTGCACCGCAGGTAACCACAACACAGCGATTAACAATACATAGCAGTAGAGGAATCTCATATCTGTATAGGTTTTTGTCATTATTTGTATTTTAGCAAATTACACACAAAAGCCACACAATACCCCCACATAGGTTTTTCATACTGCACCCAACAACTAACAAAGGGTTCAGCCATGT
>CAZBWS010000158.1:0-1304 GCA_964495705.1 uncultured Gammaproteobacteria bacterium | reverse complement strand
AGACGCTCTGATATAAAGTAATTTTTAAAAACACATCCCCGGGAGTTGTAGAGAACATAAATTAATTTTATTGAACGCGTTTACAATATATGATCGCCTATTTCTTTCAAATAAAAATGTAAACAATAATAAAATGAATAAATGATTGAATGCAACGAATATATTGAAATAGATAATCGTAAAATTTACAAAATGATGAGTAAAGATTTTTTAAAACTTGAAATTTTAATACCATACGATCAACGTATTCGCGATGATGATAAAGTGAAAGAAATTGTAAATTACCAGATGGAACAATTAAAATCCATTGGGTGGTGCAATTTTATGGGGTTGATCAACATACATTATTGTTCAGAAACAAGTGAGATGTATTTGGTAGATGGTCAGCATCGTTATGAAGCCATAAGAAAAATAAACGAAACCAATAATATACCAGTTACATTTGAGGTCATTTCCGTAAAAAGCATGGATGATGTAAAACAAAATTATAAACTTATAAATAAAAATACACCATTGCCTGATTTCCCTGAAAATATAGATAAAAATATACCTGAAGATGTAGCAAAATATTATAAAATGACATATCCAAATATTTGGTCTAAAACATCACGTGGTAGAAGACCCAATATTTACTTTAATTATTTCCAGGAAGCACTGGGTTATTTAGTAGAACAATTGGATATTAAAGATAAAGAAACTCTGATAAATTTTGTTGATGAACGAAATAATTCTCTGTCAAAGTGGCCACAAGAAAATTACCCAGATGGCAAAATTATTAGTGAAATGATGATAAAAAAATGCATAGAATGTAAATTTTATCTAGGTTTATATAAACATGTTTCAGATGATTTTCGTTATGGGTGGGTTAAAGACATAATACATCACAAAACGGGTCGCGTGTATAAAAAAAGTAGTGCTATTAAAAAGAAAACTATTTCTAAAACCCTCAAAAATACTATATGGGATAAAAATGTAGGAAAAAAAAAACGCTCGGCGTATTGTATATGTTGTGTAAATGAACTAATTAAAGTAGAAAATTTTGATGCTGGTCATATTATTTCAGAGCATGATGGTGGGAAAACAAATGACACAAATTTATTACCTATTTGCTCTACGTGTAATAAGAGTATGGGAATAATGAACATGGGTTCATTTATTTTGGATAACTTTCCTAATAATTATAAAGATTATGAAAATAGAAAGTATTCTTTTGAACCAAAATCTACACTATTTTCATTTTTCTGACGATCACAATTTTGATTATTAATTTGAATTTTTATCCGTTACTAAAAAATAATATTCAT
>CAZBWS010000157.1:0-1305 GCA_964495705.1 uncultured Gammaproteobacteria bacterium | reverse complement strand
GACTTTGCACACCTAAGCCGCCCTTATTCAGCACATGAGTATAAATCTCCGTCGTTGCCACATCGGCATGGCCCAGCAGAGACTGGATAGTGCGAATGTCACTACCGTGCTCTAGCAAGTGAGTAGCGAAGGAGTGGCGAAAAGTATGGCAATTGGCTATCTTGTGAATGCCTGCCTGATTTAATGCCCGTTTCACTGCCTTTTGCATAGCGCTCGCATGCACATGGTGCCTGCGCCACTGGCCCGAGCGGGGGTCTTTGGCAATGCGCGAAGAAGGAAACAAAAACTGCCAGGCCAGACTACTCGCCGCCGCTGGGTATTTTCGCGCCAAGGCATAAGGCATATACACCTCCCCATAGCCATCAACAACATCTTGCTTATGTAAACTCTCAACACGCAACTGCTGCTCAGCCAACTCTACTTTCAGGCTGCGAGGAAGTACTGTGCGGCGACTCTTATTACCTTTGCCTTCGCGCACAATAATTTCGTTACGTTCAAAATCAATATCTTTTACTCGTAAACGCAAGCACTCCGATACACGCAAGCCAGAGCCATACATCAAGCCCGCCATCAAGCGGTGGCTGCCTTTTAAATGACCGATAACCCGCTGACATTCGTCTTCACTAAACACCACAGGGATATTGCGCTGGCGGCGCGACTGTTGAAAATCCAATTCACCGAGGTCTCGCTGTAAAAACTGCTTATACATAAAAACTATTGCATTCAAGGCGGTCGCTTGTGTACTCGGTGACACATGACGCTGAACCGCTAGATGACTTAAATAGCGTTCAACATCCACTGCAGTTAGGTCATCAGGGTGTTGATCTGCATGAAAGTGAATAAAGCGCTTTATCCAGTGCACATAAGTCTTTTCTGTCGCCCACGCTTTATTCTGTGAGCGTATAAAAACACGTAACTGGTGCATAAATTTCTTAGACCCCACAGGAACGGAAACAGGTACATCATCCATTAAGTTTTGCATCACTCAACTCCTCTATAGCTTGTATAGATCAACACAGCAAAATGGCAATTGTTTAAAAAACACCCGCGAACACCGAAAACGCCAATACAAACAGATAGTTACGTAAATCCAAATTTCAGAAAACAACAGAACGGTTCTCGTATATTTTTCACCCCTAATATAATGCATTGCTAAGCCATTGATTTTAAGATAGATTTCTTGATTCAAAAAACCAAAACCAGAAAACAATGGAATTGTGTGTATAACGCGCCATTCCGCTGAATTAGCTGTTAGGGCACATCACATACCAAGGAGAAATAATTGAAATTTATAAGTTTAGTGGC
>CAZBWS010000156.1:0-1316 GCA_964495705.1 uncultured Gammaproteobacteria bacterium | reverse complement strand
TGGCAGTGTCAGCGAAGATGACATCGCGCCATACTGCGTTGCCATACAGCGAAAAGAATACCGCATTGAGATACAGCGTATAGAGCAACAGGAATATGAGATGTTGAGTAGCTTACATAAGCAAAGCATCGGAGAGTTAGCTGAGCAAGATGTAGCTAAGTTGCCTAAATACTTACCGCGCTGGATACAGTCTGACTGGTTGCGCTGGGAGTTGCCGTGATCCTGCACTGCTTCAACGCTAAAGAGCTTCAACAGCTTTATCGCTATGCCTGCATCTTGCTGGGTGGTGAACAAGATGCCTATGACTTATTGCAAGGGGCCTTAGAGAAATATCTCAAGCAGAGTGCCGAAAACTCAAACCCCATGGCCTATATGCGTGCCATTATTCGCAATGCGCATATCGATAAAATCCGCCACGATGCATTGATTAATTGGGATGATTACGACGAAGAACAGAGCGTGTCGGCAGATTTAAATTGGAATGCAATAGAGCAGCTAGCGATAGACCAAGACGAGGCCCAGTATTGCATCGCACAGATGAGCGGTATAGAGCGAGAAATCATGTTTATGTGGGCGGTGGAAGGTTACTCTACTGCCGAAGTGGCAAAGCAATTAGATATGCCTAAAAATACTGTGCTGTCACGCATTCATCGTCTGCGCCAAAAAATAAAAGGCAATACAGCCCAACAACGGGAGGTACTTAGATGAAAGCGCCGATTAAAGAGAGCTTGAAAAAAGAGATGCAACGGCCACAGTTGGACGATAAACAGCTGCAGGCTTTGCTGGGCATGCAAAGCACTGAGCAGCAGGCTAAGCCTGCAAGCGCACGTCAGTACTGGCAGCAGCTCAGCACCGCGGCATTATTATTTCTAATGTTGGGCCTGGGCTTTTGGTTGGGCGGTTATCAACAGCAGGCGAGTGATGAAAACATTCCCAGCTTGATCGCTTTTGAGGTGGTGAATAATCACCTGAAAGACAAGCCCATGGATGTGAACACAAAAGCCTTTCCCCAGTTGCAGAGTTATTTTACTAAACTGGACTTCAGTCCCTTTAATAGCGCTCTATGGGATGGCGACTTGATTGGTGGTCGTTATTGTTCCTTGCGCACATCACCTTCCGCACAAATTCGTTACTACGATGAAAAAGGTGTAAAGCAAACCCTGTATCAAACCGAGTATTCTGAAAAATATTTTGCTGGCTTGCCAACAATAGAGGATGGAGAGCAACCACTACTGGCCTCGGCTAAAGGGGTTGAAGTGTCTATTTGGGTAGAAAAAGGTGTGGTGTTTGTCGATACGCAGGCGTTGAAATAGCGT
>CAZBWS010000155.1:0-1433 GCA_964495705.1 uncultured Gammaproteobacteria bacterium | reverse complement strand
CGTTGGTTCTAATTTCAAGTGACATTTAGAACAAAATTCTTTTTTACCAGTTTTAGGATTAATTTTTGATGCGAATCCCCTTGAGTATTTGTCATTTAAAATAATACAATATTCTGAAATACATCTTTTTTTAATTAAATTAACATCTCCTTCTTGTATATGTTCTTTGCATCGTTTGGGTTTTTCACCAGCCTTTGCAAATATAGGACGTATATTGCACTCCGCGAATTCACATGTTTTAGTAATTACATCCACATCTCCTTCTTGTATATGTTCTTTGCATCGTTTGGGTTTTTCACCATCCTTTGCAAATGTAGGACGTATATTACATCCTATAAATTCACATTCTTTATGTGTAACATCCACATCTCCTTCTTGTATATGTTCTTTGCATCTTTTGGGTTTTTTTCCAGTCTTTGCAAATATAGGTATTGTATTACACTCCATGAATTCACATTTGTTATGTTCAACATTCACATCTCCTTCTTGTATATGTTCTTTGCATCTTTTGGATTTTTCACCAGCCTTTGCAAATAAAGGACGTATATTACATCCGATAAATTCACATCTTTTGTCTCTAACATTTACATCTCCTTCTTGCATATGTTCTTTGCATCTTTTTCTTTTTTCTCCAGCCTTTGCAAATCTAGGATTTATATTACACCCTATAAACTCACATACTTTACGTGTAACATCCACATCTCCTTCTTGTATATGTTCCTTGCATCTTTTGGGTTTTTCACCAGCCTTTGCAAATATAGGACGTATAACACAATCGATAAATTCACAACTTTTATTAATTACATTAATATCTCCTTCTTGTATATGTTCTTTGCATCTTTTGGGCCTTTCACCAGCCTTTGCAAATGTAGGAAGTATAAAACAATCGATAAATTCACATTTTTTATGTATAGCATTAACATCACCTTCTTGTCTATGTTCTTTACATCTTTTGGGTTTTTCACCAGTCTTTGCATAGAAAGCATGTATATTACATTCATTTTTTTCACAACGAGACATTTAGGACTTAAATGACCACTGTGTATTAGATAAATATCTAAATTTAATTTTGTATTTTAGATTATTAATTAATTTTCATTATTTAATTAAATTTCTTGAAACGTGAATCATCATTTGAATAAATATATATGTAGTCCATCGTGATTGATGAAAATTATATAAAATCGTTTTTATGTCTTTAACAACGAAAAGGTTGTAGACAATAAAACGAAATTTCAAAGATAGAAATTTTATTTTTAAATTTTAATTAAATCATAAAAAAACTACTTACATATTTACATAAATTCAATACCAATTAAACATTGGTAAATTCTCCGCCGATGATTCTATATACAAAAATCTTATTGATTCCCATGAACAATAAATTCAATACCAATTAAACATTGGTAAATTCTCCATCGACAGTGATGGGT
>CAZBWS010000154.1:0-1445 GCA_964495705.1 uncultured Gammaproteobacteria bacterium | reverse complement strand
CATGATCTTCTAGATCATCTACACGATTCCACTTCAGATGATGCTCACGATCAAGGCGACCACCATCATCACAATCATTGCCACACACAAACCCAATTTGTGACTCAATCTACAAACTTCTCTTTCAGCAGTTGTAATCAAGCACTCAACACTGTGTACAAAGTCCCTGCTTTTAGCCCACCTTGTAGCAACCTTTTCCGCCCTCCTAGAGCTTAATCCTGTCGTTATCACCCTGTATCAACAGGGGCAATGAATAGAAGCCATGAGGCTTCTGTTATCTATTGATCGATTTTACAGGATACAACTATGTCCAAAATCAGACTACGTCGCTGCTTAGGTGCGACGGGCTTGGCACTATTACTACTATCCAATAGTAGTGCAGCCGAAAACCTGAATCTATCCAAGGCCATAGAAAAGACCTTGGCTAATCACCCGAGCTTAAACGTCTTTAAGCTACGCCAGCAAAGCCTGCTCGCCCAAGGCCAAAGCAGCCAATTGCGCCCAGGCTACGCCTTAGATGTGGAAGCAGAAAACTTTGCTGGCTCTAGCTCTAATAGCTTTAGCGGCTTCGACAATGCGGATATCACCGTATCCCTGTCTTCCACCCTAGAGTTAGGCGGTAAACGCCAAGCGCGCAGCGCTCTGTCTAAGGCGAGCATTGCCAGCCTAGACACCGAGCGCGAGCTGCAAGCTTTGAGCCTGTTAGGTGAAGTCACCCGTCGCTATGTCGACGCCATAGCTACACAGCAGCGCATTGAACTCGCCAACGCCAGCGTCAAACTTGCTAAGACCACCCTCGTTCAGGTGCAAAAACGCGCCCGCGCAGGAGCAACCCCCAAGGCAGAAGTTAAACGCGCTGAAGCCGCACTTGCCCAAGCTCAGCTGAGTTTGAGCAGCGAACAAAACACCGCCAACAATGCTCAGTCCAGCCTATCCGCATTATGGGGTGAGTTTGCACTGAATGCGGATACCCTACAGGGCAATCTTTTCCAGTTCGGTCAAGACAAATCCTTTGCGGATTTATACCAGCAACTGCAAAGCAACCCAGCTCTTGAGCTCTTCACCCAGCGCAGCCGCATCAAAGCTGCCGAACTCAGTCTCAGCCAGAGTGAAAGCCGCTTTGATCTAGACTGGTCGGTGGGTATGCGCCGCTTTCAAGGCAGCGATGATACTGCTCTGGTCGCAGGCATCAGCCTGCCTCTGTTTAACGGCCGTCGCAATCGCGGTTCCGTGGCAGCCGCGCGAGCCGAGGTGGAGCAGATACAGCTAGAGCAAGACAGCGCTCTATTAGATCTACGTAACCAATTGCAGCGCGCCTATAACAATCGTCAACAGGCGATCCACACGGTTGAGCAACTCCAACAGCACATCATCCCAGCCCTGCAGGAAGCGGTTGTAGAAACCCGCAAGGCCTATGAGCGCGGTCGCTATAGCTACCGCGACTA
>CAZBWS010000153.1:0-1499 GCA_964495705.1 uncultured Gammaproteobacteria bacterium | reverse complement strand
ACTATTAAAATTAAATAAATCACCATTGCACCATACTTTTTTGGTTTCGTTTTTTTTTTCATTTTACGACTTTGCTTTTATCTTATGATGGTCTTCTCCAGATAAATCCACCTGCAGAACTCCCTTGTGATATAGAACTACGTATGCTACTATCACAAACACCTAACTCATCCATGGCTTCCTTCGTCGAAATAAATTCTTTGATAAAATTCCCTTTTATATCATATTGCCATACTTTTGGGGTTTTGCGTTTTTTTCGTTTTACGACTTTGCTTTTATCATCTGATGGTCTTCTCCAGAGAAATCCACCTGCAGAACCCTCTTTTAATATAGCTTTTTGTATATTACCACTACCTAACTCATCTTTGGCTTCCTTAACCGAATTAAATTCTTTGATAAAATTCCCTTTTAGATCATATTGCCATACTTTTTGGGTTTTGTGTATTTGTATTTTTCTTCTTTTTACGACGACTTTGCTTTTATCGTCTGATGGTCTTCTCCAGATAAATCCACCTGCAGACCCCCCTTTTAATATAGCATCTTTTATATTACCTTTACCTAACTCATCTTTGGCCTCCTTAACCGAATTAAATTCTTTGATAAAATTTCCATTTAGATCATATTGCCATACTTTTTTTATTTCGCGTATTTTTTGTTTTACGACTTTGATTTTATCGTCTGATGGTCTTCTCCATATAAATCCACCTGCATAACCCCCTTTTGCTATAGCCACTCGTATATTAGTACCTAACTCATCTTTTACTTCCTTCGATGAATTAAATTCTTTGATAAAATTTCCTTTTAGATCATATTGCCATACTTTTTTTATTTTGCGTTTTATGACTACTTTGGTTTTGCGTATTCGTATTTTTCTTCGTTTTACGACGATTTTGCTTTTATCGTCTGATGGTCTTCTCCAGAGAAATCCATATAAAGCACAATCTTTTGATATAGCCTTGGATATGTTACGATAACCTAACTCATCTTTGGCCTCCTTCACCGAATTAAATTCTTTTATAAAATTTCCATTTAGATCATATTGCCATACTTTTTTGGTTTCTTGTTTAATGAGGCCATTTTCGTGAGCGTGTTGTATATTCTCCGAATTAGAACAGAATTCCAAATTATCAACACTAGGATTATATACATATCCATCGATATGATTTACAAGATCTTTCCCATCTACAATAGGAATAAATGTTAGTGACACCAGGCGATGGGAAAAGTATTGTTTTTTTCTGATACTATGACATGGATAATCAGGTCCATATGGAGATTTGACTTTATTCCTTTTAGTGAGAATCCTACCAAGTGTAGAAATTTTATATCCGGTAGAACCATGTACATGAACTGGATCGATGTCTTTCCATTCCTCGCTCTTAATAGTACGCAGTTTATCAAATTCCCAAGAGAATCCTATTGCAGTTTTTATACAAGGATAAATCGTTTCAATCGATGATCTTATTTCATGATCTTCTGCTACTGTGTATATTTCAGAC
>CAZBWS010000152.1:0-1543 GCA_964495705.1 uncultured Gammaproteobacteria bacterium | reverse complement strand
TCATCCCACGGGCAACCGTTTTCATGAGACCATTTAAGTATATCCAGATGACCATATTTCGCTGCCTTAGAACACGTCGATTCATCCCACGGGCAACCGTTTTCACGAGCCCATTTAAGTATATCCAGATGACCATTACTCGCCGCCTTAGAACACGTTGATTCATCCCACGGGCAACCGTTTTCGCGAGCCCATTTAAGTATATCAAGATGACCATATTCAGCCGCCTTATAACACGTAAATTTATTCCATGGGGAACCGTTTTCACGAGCCCATTTAAGTATATTCAGATGACCATTACTAGCTGCCATAGAACATGTTGATTCATCCCATGGACAACCATTTTCATGAGCCAATTTAAGTATATCCAGATGACCATTACTCGCTGCCATAGAACATGTTCTCTCGTCCCACGGGCAACCGTTTTCACGAGACCATTTAAGTATATCCAAATGACCATTACTAGCCGCCATAGAACATGTTCTCTCGTCCCACGGGCAATCGTTTTCACGAGCCCATTTAAGTATATCCAGATGACCATAACGCGCCGCCCCCATACACGTCAACTCATTCCACAGGCAACCGTTTTCACGAGCCCATTTAAGTATATCCAGATGACCATATTCAGCCGCCACACGACACGTCGATAAACGCCACGGGAAACCATTTTCACTAATCCATTTAAGTATATCCAGATGACCATATTCCGCCGCCACACGACTCGTCAACTCATGCCACGGGCAACCGTTTTCATGAGCCCATTTCAATATGTCCAGGTGTCTAATGTTTAATATGAATTTATCACCCCAATCCCATGGCGTGTATCCTCTTTCGAGAGCCCATTTGAGAACATCCAGACGTCCACACAAAGCCGCCCCTACTTGCCAGTCCAATTTGCCTACTTTTGTATTATTTTTAACGGCTAGCTTCCATATCTCCATATCAATCGACTTTATGCTTTCAAGGTTAAGTCTGTTGTCTCGGTTACACATAGTCTTTATCTTCTTGGACTGATGTCGATGTTGTGTGTTTCTGAGATATTGTGGGATGGGGTTGAAAAATAATTATTTATTCACCACCTCGTTTTCAATTATAAATAAAAATATTCTAAATAAGTATTATACAAAATGGACAAATACCGAAAAATCATTAAGATAACTTCTCTTATTTCCATAATAGTAATGTTGTTATCCATTTCTTTTTTTATTGCGGTTGTTATACTTTTTTTATTACTTTTAAAAATCATGATTCTAACCAAAGGTGAATTGATTTTGTAATATTTGTGAATTAACAAAAAACTTAGACTTTTATCTTTCAGATTATCATGATCTGATCGATGATCTATGTAACTTTTTTATAAAAAAAATAAAAAAAAAAAATTCCCGCTCCTTATTGTTACATATTATGACATAAAGTGTGAATTTATCTTAGAACTTCTGAATTGAAAAATTTATGATATAAAAATATTATTAAAAATTAATAATATATTTTTTTATTTTTTACATACACGTGTGTTCATTGTATACGATACGATGATTTCATT
>CAZBWS010000151.1:0-1559 GCA_964495705.1 uncultured Gammaproteobacteria bacterium | reverse complement strand
TGCAAGGTGATAACGCGATCGGTAGTGCAGAGTTTATCGCTGCTTATAAAGCTAGTCGCGTGGCAGATAGAGATAATACGATTCGTTTCACTGATGGCTTAGTTAAAGTTTTTTCAAACGCAATCACCCCCTTGGCTCATTTGCGCGCGGGTAGCCTGATGGCCGCTGATCTTATCGAGCCCTTGCGCCAGCGTTTTGTACGCCAAGGTATGGGTTTGAATGCACAGCGCCGTATCAAAGGCGGTACTAAATGACTCGGCACTATGACGCGGTCGTCGTTGGGGCCGGGGCTGTCGGCTGCTCCTTTGCCTTGGGCTTGGCACAGCAGGGGCGAGAAGTTTTACTGGTTGAAGCGGCAGATAATACTCCACTCTTCGATAGTGAAAGCCACTATGACTTGCGCGTTTTTGCGATTAGCCAGGCCTCCGAAAAATGGTTTCGTCACTTAGGCATTTGGCAAAATATTGTCGATAAGCGCGTCTGTGCGTATACCGATATGCAGGTTTGGGATGCGGGTGGCGAGGGCGATATTCATTTTGACTGTCAAGATATCGATCGCAGTCATTTAGGGCATATCATCGAGAACAAGGTCATCGTGAATAGTCTGCAAACTGCAGCCCAGCAGCATATCCGCATTGACTTCCAACTGGGCGAACGCGTTATAAATGCCAGCTTTGCAGAAGAGCCTGGACAGTTAACACATCTAGTTTTGCAGGGGGCAGGTGAGATTAGTGCAGATTTAATGGTTGCGGCAGACGGAGCGCGCTCCCAATTGCGCGGGTTGGCGGGCATTGCCGTAACCGAGGAGAGCTATCAGCAACAAGGTATTGTCGCGGTGGTTAAAACACATCTATCCCACCGAGATACCTGCTGGCAACGCTTTACAGCAACGGGGCCTATTGCTTTTCTGCCCTTGGCCGATGGCAGCTGCTCCATTGTATGGTCTGCGGATCAGGCTCGCGCAGATGAATTATTAGCCTTGGACGATACCGCTTTTGCGGATGAGCTAGGCAAAGCCTTTGAATATCGCTTGGGAGATATTGAGTTATTAAGCTCTCGTGCTGCTTTTCCTCTAAGTCACCTACATGCCAATGAGTATGTCCGCCCAGGTTTGGCCTTGCTAGGTGATGCTGCCCATGTGATTCATCCACTGGCAGGGCAGGGTGTCAATCTTGGCTTGTTAGATGCAGCGACGTTATTGGAGGAGTTAAGTGTGGGCAAGGCTTTGTCGGCGCTGTCACCCTTGCGCCGCTACGAGCGCCGCCGCCGCCACGCTAATCAGCTAACGGCCAGCGGCATGACCGCCCTGCATCATTTATTTAAGTCCGATAATACGATGCTAAAGCAGTGGCGCAACCAGGGCATGACGTTGGCGGGGGATATTGCTCCCTTGCGTCGTCAACTCGCATTGCGTGCGGCGGGGCTTGAGGGGGATACTCCAAAACTACTCAGGGAACAGAATTAAGCCCGCGAGTCAGCAATATTGGAAATAGATACTGGGAATTACATTAAAACCAGTGCAATAATAGGTGTACTCTAAAAACACCGATTATTCAGGG
>CAZBWS010000150.1:0-1591 GCA_964495705.1 uncultured Gammaproteobacteria bacterium | reverse complement strand
TAACGACTGAGCACTTACGATATTGCAGTAATAAAAAGGCCAGCTTTATGCTGGCTTTTTTGTGTTTTTAACCATTATTAGCAGTAGGTCTTATTTTTTTACTATAAGCAATTATAAAAATATGCTTATATAGCTACAATGAAAAATATATTTCCTACACTTACTTTAGGCCTCCTAAGTGCTCCAATACTCTGTTTAGCAGACGTTACAGCGCTTGAGCAACGCATGGATGAAATGGAAAGCTATATTATCGAGCTAGAAGAAAAGGTAGGCGAGCGTACATTAGCTAGTAGCTTCGATTCTATAGGTTTTGATATAGGTGGCTTTTTACATACAGCCTATACACATATCGATACCGATTCGGGTTCACAAGGCTCTTTTAACCGCAATAATTTTGAGCTCCTCGTTAGTGCTCAATTAAACGATTCTTGGTCTGCCTTTATCGCCAGTGGTTTTTTACGTGAATCAGACGATCCATTAGTTGGTGATGTGCTAAAAAATATACAGCGCCCCGTATTTAATAATAAAAATAAAACGCCTAGCATCATCGCGTATGCTAACTATCAGCATAACGACACGCTGAATGTCCGTATAGGCCGACAATTAACACCCCATGGCATTGTTAATATTGAACATTTCCCAGCTTCGTTATTGGACACAGAACAACCACAGTTTTTACGCCCCTTTAATGGCAACACGCTATTCCCTAACTTCTTTACCGGTATTAATTTACACGGCAAGGGCTTCTATACCAACAGTGCTCCTTTTTATAGCCTCTACTTAGGCAATTATAACGACTTGCCCAATTCAACTATTGGTGGTGCTCGCCTTGGTCTAGGGTTATTCGATCAATCGTTAGAGGTAGCTTTGAACTTTCATAGCGGAGACCGTACAAGCCTGAAAGATCGCTACAATATGGCAGGAATAGATGTAAAGCTAGATTATAAAAGTTGGCTAATTAAGTCCGAGTACTACACCACCTCTGAACAGGCCTCTATATTAGATAGGGAAGCTTTTTACATCCAGCCAGCCCTGCGTTTCAATGAACATTGGGTCGGATTTTTTCGCTACGACACACTCGACAACCCTAGTAGTAATGGCGAGCAAACTGAAAACAGCATTGGGATTAACTATATTCCCAGTAGCAATGTTCAACTACGCGCAATTGTTCGCAACACTCGCTTCAAAGATCAAAACAACTTCAAGGCCGATGCTGTTCAACTGTCTGGTACATTCAGTTTTTAAAGGCGGTTAAAATGAAATACCTTTATATGAAATTAATCATTACTGCCTTCTTACTGCTTAGCAATATCGTAGCCACTGCGTCAGAAGGTGTAGTTATCGCACATGTCGATTCTTATTCCAATTTTGCAAGCCATGAAGATACGGTTAAAGAACTGCGATTACTTTACTTGAAAAGAAAAATGCACTGGCCAAACGGTAAACGAGCTAAACCTTATACTCTACCTATAGGGCATAATATAGAGGCCGCTTTTGCTTCAAAGATACTCATGCTAACGCCATCTCAAGCTGATTTGCACTGGCGTCGTGCAAGGCAAATAGATGGTGCTACTCCGCCAATCAAAGTACG
>CAZBWS010000149.1:0-1610 GCA_964495705.1 uncultured Gammaproteobacteria bacterium | reverse complement strand
AATACGAGCGGGGACTCGTTCAGCGGGGCGACATCACGGTTTGGCTGACTCCAGGAGCGATCTCGGCTTGGTCCCCGCGCAAGGGAGGCAAGCCCGGAAGTCAGCTCAAGTTCTCGGGCCTCGCGATCGAGACCACGCTCACGTTGCGGTTGATCTTCGGCCTCCCACTGCGACAGGCCGAGGGCTTCTTGCGCTCGCTCTTCGGATTGATGGGGCTGGACCTTCTGAGGCAACCCCCTTTGTCGGTCCGCGCGTTCCTAGGAATCTAGGGCGGCAGATAGCTGCCTAGAAGTGGGTTGAGTAGGTGATTTTCGAGTGCGCGGAGCTGCCTGGGCCCCGAGGGGCCCAGGCAGCTCCGCGATGAATTGCTCTGGGCTTCGCCCACCAAGTGACGTGTGAGGCCGAGTCGTGTTGTAGTCGCCGTGCCAATCGGCACCGAGGTCGCGGGCGTGATGAACGCTGCGGAAGCAGTGCTGGTTGAGGAACTCGTCTCGGATGCGTCCGTTGAGGCTCTCCGCATACGCGTTCTCCACGGGCTTGCCGGGCCTGATGAAGTGATGCTCGATTCCGTTCGTGTAGCACCAAGCATCGAAGGCCTTGCTCGCGAACTCCGGTCCGTTGTCTGTGCGGATGCGCTTCGGCTTGCCGTAGCTCTCGATCGCCTGATCCAGGACTCGGGTGATTCGTTCTGCAGGCAGCGCGACGTCAAACTCCATGCTGACGCAGCGACGGGAGAAGTCATCGATCGCCGCAAACACACGGAGAGAACGCCCATCGATGAGCGCATCGCTGAGGAAGTCCATCGACCAGCAGTCATTGAGCTGCGCAGCCGTCGGCAATGCTGCTCTCGGTGCTTGCGAGGCCCTGTTGCGCCGTTTGCGACGCACGGTGAGCCCGTGCGCCTTGTACATGCGGTAGATCCGCTTGTGGTTCACGTGGAATCCATCCCGGCAGAGGAGCGTCGTCAGTCGCTTGTAGCCAAACCGTGGTCGCTCCGAGGCGTGCTCCAGGAGCCGGACCTCAAGGCCTGGGATCTCATGCTTTGTGCTCTGTCGCCGCTGTGTCGAACGGTGTTGCCCTGCCAGGTCGCATGCACGCCGCTCGCTGAGCCCGAGCCCTGCCTGAACGTGCTCGACTGCGGCGCGCTTGGCGGCAGGGCTCACCATTTTTTTGCGACGATGGACTTCAGGGCTTCCTTGTCGAGTGACAGGTCCGCAACCATCTGCTTGAGCCGTCGGTTCTCGTCCTCAAGCTCCTTCAGACGCTTTGCTTCGCTCACATCCATTCCGCCGAACTTCGCTCGCCAGTTGTAGATGGTCGCCGTGCTTACGCCGTGCTCTCGCGAGAGCTCGGCAACTGTCGCGCCGCCCTCGGCTTGCTTCAGGATCCCGATGATCTGGGCTTCGGTGAATCGACTCTTGCGCATGGTGTCCTCCTCGGACGGTTGTACCCCGTCTTCCTAAGAACTGCTGGACCGATATTCTGGGGTTGCCTCACCTGGAGTCAGCCAAACCGTGATGTCGCCCCGCTGAACGAGTCCCCGCTCGTATTCGGACCAGTTCTGGACGCGGTACTTGGTCTTGTGATTCGGGTGGACTCGAGAATTCATC
>CAZBWS010000148.1:0-1685 GCA_964495705.1 uncultured Gammaproteobacteria bacterium | reverse complement strand
TCGGAGTGAAAGGCTAATCAAGCCGGGAGATAGCTGGTTCTCCCCGAAATCTATTTAGGTAGAGCCTCGCACGAACACCATTGGGGGTAGAGCACTGTTAAGGCTAGGGGGTCATCCCGACTTACCAACCCTTTGCAAACTCCGAATACCAACAAGTGCAATCATGGGAGACACACGGCGGGTGCTAACGTCCGTCGTGGAAAGGGAAACAACCCAGACCGCCAGCTAAGGTCCCAAAATTATAGTTAAGTGGGAAACGATGTGGGAAGGCACAGACAGCTAGGAGGTTGGCTTAGAAGCAGCCATCCTTTAAAGAAAGCGTAATAGCTCACTAGTCGAGTCGGCCTGCGCGGAAGATGTAACGGGGCTAAACATAGTACCGAAGCTACGGATGCATACTTGTATGCATGGTAGAGGAGCGTTCTGTAAGCCGTTGAAGGTGGATTGAGAAGTCTGCTGGAGGTATCAGAAGTGCGAATGCTGACATGAGTAACGATAATGCGGGTGAAAAACCCGCACGCCGAAAGTCCAAGGTTTCCTACACAACGCTAATCGGTGTAGGGTTAGTCGGTACCTAAGGCGAGGCAGAAATGCGTAGTCGATGGAAAACTGGTTAATATTCCAGTACCGAATATAACTGCGATGGAGAGACGGAGAAGGCTAAATTTACCAGGCGACGGTTGTCCTGGGGAAAGTATGTAGGTTTGAATCTTAGGTAAATCCGGGATTCTTTAGACTGAGATACGAGACTATGGAGCTACGGCTCCTAGGTAATTGATGCCCTGCTTCCAAGAAAATCTTCTAAGCTTCAGGTTATATTTGACCGTACCCCAAACGAACACACGTGGACGGGATGAGAATTCTAAGGCGCTTGAGAGAACTCGGCTGAAGGAACTAGGCAAAATGGTACCGTAACTTCGGGAGAAGGTACGCCGGTTTTGGTGATGGGATTTACTCCCTAAGCTGAGGCCGGCCGCAGAGACCAGGTGGCTGCAACTGTTTATCAAAAACATAGCACTGTGCAAACTCGTAAGAGGACGTATACGGTGTGACGCCTGCCCGGTGCCGGAAGGTTAATTGATGGGGTTATCTTCGGAGAAGCTCTTGATCGAAGCCCCGGTGAACGGCGGCCGTAACTATAACGGTCCTAAGGTAGCGAAATTCCTTGTCGGGTAAGTTCCGACCTGCACGAATGGCGTAATGACGGCCACACTGTCTCCAGCCGAGACTCAGTGAAATTGAAATCGCAGTGAAGATGCTGCGTACCCGCGGCTAGACGGAAAGACCCCGTGAACCTTTACTACAGCTTGACACTGAACTTTGAACCTATTTGTGTAGGATAGGTGGGAGGCATTGAAACCGAGACGCTAGTTTCGGTGGAGCCAACCTTGAAATACCACCCTGGTATGTTTGAAGTTCTAACCTCGTCCCATTATCTGGGATAGGGACAGTGTCTGGTGGGTAGTTTGACTGGGGCGGTCTCCTCCCAAAGAGTAACGGAGGAGCGCGAAGGTACCCTAAGTACGGTCGGAAATCGTGCGGTTTGTGCAAAGGCATAAGGGTGCTTGACTGCGAGACAGACACGTCGAGCAGGTGCGAAAGCAGGTCTTAGTGATCCGGTGGTTCTGTATGGAAGGGCCATCGCTCAACGGATAAAAGGTACTCCGGGGATAACAGGCTGATAC
>CAZBWS010000147.1:0-1752 GCA_964495705.1 uncultured Gammaproteobacteria bacterium | reverse complement strand
CGCTCGTTGAGGGATTTTCCTTTACTCAGTTTGTAAGCGGCAAACCCGTTGACCACGATGCCGAAAATTGCCATGCCGAGCATACCCTCAGCGATGGGCATTTCCGGATTTTGCAGACGCGGAATTGCTTCGCTAAGCACCCAGATTGATCCTGCTACCAATATAACGCCGTTTACAAGCGAGCCCAGCAACGAAAATCGACGGTAACCGTAGCTGTAATTTTCGTTAGCGGGCTTGTTGCCAAGGCGCGACAGAAACCATGCCAATCCAATCGCCAGGCTGTCGCCCAGGTCGTGAACCGCATCGGCCATAATTGCCGTACTGTTTGTTAGCCATCCACCGATAAACTCGATAAGGGTGAATCCAGCGTTTAGAAAGAATGCCCAAGCAATTCGATTGGAGGTAGTATCCTCTTGTGCAGTGTGCTCGTGGCTATGCATTCTTTCACCTAACCTCGATAGATAGTGAACGCGCCAATGATGATAAAACCAGCACCAGCGATGTAACGGAGATACTTTTCGTCAACATATTCTGAGACAAAGCTGCCGGCTAGAACGCCGATTGCCGAAGCAACTATCAGCGCTGCTGAAGCAGCCATAAAGACCGTGTATTTACTGACTTCCTTATCTGAGGCAAATAGCATGGTGGCAAGTTGAGTTTTGTCTCCAAGTTCAGCAATGAACACCGAGGCAAAAATGGTCAAAAAGATCTTCCAATCCATAATGATTTACCTAAATTAAAAAAATAAAAGTGATGGGCCGAATCATATTGGTCAGCATATTGATTACGTCTTCTTCCGTGCGCGTGTTCGTTGATACACCCAGTGGTACAAGACGGGCAATACCAGCAAAGTGAGCATGGTCGATGAAATAATTCCGCCTATCACAACGGTTGCCAAAGGCCGCTGAACTTCGGCACCGGTGCCGGTATTTAATGCCATTGGCACAAAGCCGAGACTGGCAACCAATGCCGTCATCAATACTGGTCGTAAACGAACCAGTGCACCTTCTGTTACAGCGAGTAAAAGATCGCCTTTTTCTTTCCATAGGTCACGTATAAAGGCCAGCATCACCAAACCGTTTAACACCGCCACCCCCGATAGCGCAATGAAGCCAATACCCGCTGAAATAGACATTGGCATTCCCCTTATGAATAAAGCAATAACGCCTCCGGTAAGTGCAAGCGGTACGCCACTAAAAACAATGAGCGCGTCTTTGAGTGATCCAAACGCGATGACCAATAGCCCTATGATGAGCAGTAGCGTCAAGGGCACAACCAGCGAGAGGCGCTTGCTGGCAGATTCCAACTGCTCAAAAGTTCCACCGTAGTCAAGCCAATAGCCGGGAGGCATATCGACCTCAGAGGCTATTTTTTGTTGTACTTCATCGACGAAACCACCGAGATCACGACCGCGCACATTCGCAGTCACCACCACGCGACGCTTGCCGTTTTCTCGACTAATTTGCGCGGGCGCAGGAGAAATATCCAGCGTTGCGATTTCAGACAAGGGCACGTAGTCGCCATTTGGTAGAGGGACCGGTAGGCTAGATAAACGCTCAATATCACGCCGAACCGTGTCAGGTAATCTAACCACGAGCTCAAAACGTCGATCACCTTCATACAAGATTCCAGCACTCTCGCCACCAATCGCAGCGGCCACCCAATCCTGTAGTTGTGAAACGTTTAGTCCATAACGCCCAAGCGCCGTTCGTTTCGGAATCACGGAAAGCGTCGGCAGGCCAGTGACCTGCT
>CAZBWS010000146.1:0-1765 GCA_964495705.1 uncultured Gammaproteobacteria bacterium | reverse complement strand
GTAGGAGCCGTTTGTAACGGCGAAGCCTTTTTATCTAGATCGCCCTTGCAAAGGGCTCCTACCCGATTATTTAGCCAGTGCCGCTTTCTGCAGCTCAAACAACTCGTTAATGCCTTTGCTCGCAAGGTCTAGCATTTCGTCCATCTCTTCGCGGCGGAAGGCGTGACCTTCGGCAGTACCTTGTACTTCAATAAAGTGCCCCGCATCGTTCATGACCACGTTCATATCTGTTTCTGCGTTGGAATCTTCTGGGTAATCTAGGTCGAGTACGGGCGTACCTTCGTAAATGCCCACAGAAACAGAGGCAACCATGCCCAATAGTGGGTTTTTCTTGATCAAGCCCTTGGCCAGCAAACCATTGATGGCATCGGTTAGTGCAACATAAGCGCCAGTGATAGAGGCGGTGCGCGTGCCACCGTCGGCTTGTATAACGTCGCAATCTAGGGTGATTTGACGTTCACCCAAGGCCTCTAGGTTAATCGATGCGCGCAGGCTGCGGCCAATGAGTCGCTGAATTTCCTGTGTGCGCCCCGATTGCTTGCCACGAGCCGCTTCACGCCCCATACGGCTATTGGTAGAGCGTGGCAGCATGCCATATTCCGCTGTTACCCAGCCTGAACCCTTGCCGCGCAAGAAACCCGGCACACGCTCGTCGATGCTCGCTGTGCATAACACCTTCGTATTTCCAAACTCAACCATTACAGAGCCTTCGGCATGCATAGTATAATTGCGGGTAATTTTAACGTCGCGTAACTGGTCGGCGGTGCGGCCGCTGGGGCGTAGGCTCATGGTTTTATCTCGGTAGGATTAACAATGGGTGGATTTTGCCACAGCTGAGCGGGGATTGCTTATGCGGATAGGGAAAATTCACTAGCTCTGTGGCAGAATCCCAATATCTTTATAGGGAACACGACATGATCAAAAGCATGACCGCCTTTGCGCGCAGCGAAGCGCAGGGAGATTGGGGTAGCCTAGTCTGGGAAATTCGTTCAGTTAACCATCGCTACCTAGAAGTCTTTGTGCGTTTGCCCGACGAACTTCGTGGCTTAGAACAAACCGTACGCGATACGGTCGGCAAACAATTGGGGCGCGGCAAGATTGAATTGAATCTGCGTTACAAGGCTAGCCAAGGCTCGGCGGGCGCATTGGAAGTAGACGAGGCCTTTGCCCAGTCAGTGATTGCGGCCAGTGACCAGCTGGGCATGCTGATGGGTGGAGCGCCCAGTCCCAGCCCCTTAGAAATTCTGCGTTGGCCAGGTGTGGTCAAAGATACGCCCGCGGACTTGGCCGTAGTCAAAAAAGCAGCACTGGATGCACTGAATGATACCTTGGATGAATTAATTGCTACACGTCAGCGTGAAGGCGAGCGTACCAATGATATGTTTACCCCGCGCCTAGCCAGCATAGAAGAGATTGTTGCTAAAGTCAGCGCCCGCAGGCCGCAAGTGTTACAGGCGATTCGCGAGAAGCTACAGGGCCGAGTGGCTGAGCTGGTGGCGGATGTTGATGCGGACAGGCTAGAGCAAGAACTGGTTATGTTGGCGCAGAAGTTGGATGTAGAAGAAGAACTGGATCGTCTAAAGGCTCATGTGGCTGAAGTGCGCGATGTACTACAGCGCAAAGAGCCTGTGGGGCGACGTTTAGATTTTTTGATGCAAGAGCTGAATCGTGAAGCGAATACGCTGGGTTCTAAGTCCAATGATGCGCAGACGACGCAGTGTTCGGTGGACCTTAAGGTTTTGATTGAGCAGATGCGGGAGCAGGT
>CAZBWS010000145.1:0-1769 GCA_964495705.1 uncultured Gammaproteobacteria bacterium | reverse complement strand
CGCTAAGTTATGGAAAACCACTTGCGGGGCTGCTTTGCTTGTCGACCTATTTAGCCACCAAGGACAGCATTCAGCGGCATACAGCGAATCAAGCTATTCCCGTGCAGATCTATCATGGTAGTTTGGATCCGGTGGTGCCGGTTAGTTTGGGGGTAGATGCTTGTGAGGTGCTGAAGGGTTGGGGGTATTCGGTGGGGTATGAGACTTACCCTATTGAGCATAGTGTTTGTTTGGAGGAGATTGATGGGGTTTCGGGGTGGGTGCAACGAGTATTAACAGAATGAAGTCGTATGAAGCCAAGCACTACCTGTTATCTGCATCCTTAAAGGAAAGCGCCCAAGCATTAAACACGCAATATCCATTTAATCTTGCCGCTATTAAAAGCTTAAATAGGCCATTAGAATTTCACCCAGCCGTAACTTTTATCGTTGGAGAAAATGGCAGTGGAAAGTCAACACTTCTAGAAGCATTAGCTGTTTCATTGGGTTTCAACCCAGAAGGGGGCACTAAAAATTTTAGTTTTTCAACGCGAAAATCACATTCAATACTTAACAAGCATTTACGAGTTAGCAAGTCTATTAAGCGTCCTAAAACTGGCTATTTTTTAAGGACTGAAAGTTTTTTTAATGTAGCCACAGAAATTGAAATCCTTGATAAAGGGCCAGGAGGCCCACCCATCATTGACTCATATGGAGGAGTTTCATTACATGAGCAATCCCACGGGGAGTCATTTTTTGCATTGATGAACAATCGCTTCGGGGAAGAAGGTTTATACATATTAGATGAACCAGAAGCTGCTTTGTCACCCAATAGACAAATGGCAATGATTTCATTAATACATCGACTAATAAAAAACCAGTGTCAGCTAATCATTGCCACCCACTCACCTATACTGCTTTCATATCCTAACTCTATTATTTATGAAGCTAGAGACAACGGGTTAATAAAAGTTGAATATGAAGATACTGATACTTTTTCTGTAGCAAAACAGTTTTTGAATAAGCATGAAACTATGCTTGAGATCCTCTTAGAAGAATGAATCCAAAAAACAGATTGAGTTCGGTAGAAAAGCGAAACCAACATTCACTTACTACCCCGTAAATGCCATATGAACAACCGAGAGCAGACTACGTTTTAGCGTAACCTTTTTTAATAAATTATGACCTGCCCCCGGTCGACATAATCCCCAAATCACACAACCACCAAATTAATTACCTTGAATAAAATCAACACCACATATTTTTAAAATTCAGATACTATGTAATCTATGGAAAATGAAAAAGATGTTTCTTCACATGAGAATATTGACGAACAATACCCTAATGAAAAGCTAATCCAAGGGCACTCATCTACTAAAGTAGCTAAATTTATGGGGGTCGCTATTTTAATTATCATCGTATTAATAGCTATAGTCGTTTCGCTAAATTTAATACCACCCTCTTCATCTAGCCATCGACCAGCACCATATCCAAGCACAGCAGGTTTAAGACTTAAAAGATAAAATGCGGATAGTCTCAAAAACCCCTACTCCCCAGCAAAAGCCGAAAAAACCTCTTCCCCCGTCATCTCCCGCGTCTTATTCGCGAACTGATAAACAGGTGACCTTTCTTCTACAAAGATCTGATGATCAAACTCCAGACCTTCCACATTATCCAACGTCCCCAATAACATCATGTACTGGTCGTTTTGTTTAAGGCGATAAAACAAGCTCGTCCCACAGGCTTTGCAGAAGCCGCGCTCTGCCCATTCAGATGAGTTGTATCTAGCGA
>CAZBWS010000144.1:0-1775 GCA_964495705.1 uncultured Gammaproteobacteria bacterium | reverse complement strand
AAATCGAAAACGTCGAACTCAACGAGGCCATGTTAGAAGACTTTCAACGCATGCGTTATGTCGTAGCCGATGCAGAAGGGAAAATACTAGGTAGCGGGCGCAATTTATCTCAGCTACAAATCGAGTTGGCTGAATTTACAGAGTCTAGCTACTACAGCACTGACCCACACGACTTAGAGCGCGATAATATTAAACGCTGGGACTTCGGTGTATTACCAGAGGAAGTTGAATTTGAGCAAAATGGCATTCGCTTAAAAGGCTACCCCGCACTGATAGACACGCAAGATAGTGTCAGCATCCGTTTAATCGACACCCGTAAAGATCAACAACAACACCATCGCGAAGGCTTGCGTAGATTATTCCAACTCAACTTGCGCGAGCAAATTAAATACCTGCGTCGTAATATTCCCGACATTCAGCAAATTGCCCTGTGGTTCGCCCCAGTCGGCAATAAAGACATTCTAATTGACGACGTTATTAACGCCGTCACCGAACGTGTATTCCTCGACCACCCCAACACTCCCGACAATCATAAAGATTTCGAGCTAGCCGTAGCCAACGGAAAAAGTGAATTAGTTATTCAAGCTACTGAGCTAAGCACCTTGCTAATTGAGGTGTTCAGAGAATTTCATAGTGTACGCAAACGCATAAAAGGTAATCTTTCATTAAGCTGGATAGAGGCCGTGCAAGATATAGATGAGCAACTCGAATGGCTTATTTATCCAGGCTTCTTAAGTCAAACCCCCACTCAATGGCTTAAACATTACCCGCGCTATTTAAAAGCAATCAGCCTGCGCCTAGACAAATTAGACCAGGCACCCGATAAAGATCGGCTGCGCCGTGCAGAAGTCATTCCTCTGTGGCAGCGCTATAAAGCACTTTGGAAAAAACTCCCTTCACCACAGGCAACAGAAACACGCTGGGCCATAGAGGAACTGCGCGTATCACAATTTGCGCAACAGCTAAAAACGCACCTAAAGGTTTCCATTGATCGAGTCGATGGTCGGATAGAAAAGATCGAACGCGACTTAAAATAGACTCTACACATACTTCTAGCGATTTTGTATTATGGCCTATGGCTAGCGTATCAAAACCTTGGGTTGAACACATCTTACAAACGGCTGAGTACTTTTCGCTCAATCGCGACCTCCTACTCAATGACTGCCCTCTACAGCCTATCCACATAGGTGAGCTTGAACGCTATGCTTTAGACGATGTAGTCAAGCTATGGCACACCGTTATCCAGCAATGTGGCGCTGATGACTTTGGCCTGCGCATGGGTAGCACGATGACGCCCTCGCACTTGAATATAGTCTCTTACATTGTACTAAACAGTCCAACTCTGCTCGACGGTTTAAATAAGGCTCAGCGCTATTATCGCTTAATTAGCGACGGCGGCACTCTCAGCATAGAAAGACAGGGCGCGACTGCACTGCTGATATACAAAGCTAAACCCGAACACGAGGCTTTTCATGGGCAACAATTACATGCCGCAATTGCCACATTACATAACGTATTGAACTGGGTTCTCGGCCAGCAGTATCAACCCTTATTCATTTCACTATGCCAAGCTAAACCCGAGAATGCGGATACGCTATTCAAGCCCTATTTTGATTGCCCAGTACGCTTCTCTCAATCTCACAATGCCATTCACATAGACCCTCAACTATTTGAATTACAGCAACTCAATGACCAAGGCTTAAGCATGCTGCACGAAGAGTTTGCCGAGCGTCAACTAAAGGCCTTAAGTGAATCTAGCTGGCGCCAACGCACAG
>CAZBWS010000143.1:0-1793 GCA_964495705.1 uncultured Gammaproteobacteria bacterium | reverse complement strand
ATTGATGCGGGCGGCACTAGCGGTAGCTTGAACATTGCATCCTATATTGCAGGTGCTGTTGTAGTTGGTGCTGCGGGTGGCGATTTAAATTTTAATGCCAATGTTCTTGATCTTGTGCAAAACACTCACGTTGTCAATATAGGTAACGGAGCAGGTACAACCTTTGATGCGACGATGGTGACTGTCGATGAAGCGATCACGGCCCCTGTGGGTAGCAATTTAATTTTCCAGGCTCCTACCGTCAATTTACAGCAAAATATAAATACCACTGACGGCCTTATTACTATTGATGGTAATACGGTCGTCACAGCGGCTGTGATCGAAACTGTTAATGGGGGTGCCGGTGCGAATGTAATATTTAACGGCAGTTTAGACTCTGCATCGGGCATAGAAAGTTTAACCATCAGTGCAGGTGCTGGAGAGGTAAGATTCAATGGCGATGTGGGAGCAATTAATGTTCTAGATAACTTATCCATAATGGCTTCGAACATACAAATAAATGCCGCCAATGTAGCTGTTGATAGTACCTTTGAGGCCTTTGGTTCGGTTACTTTAGCAGGCTCAAATACTCTCATAAGCTCTACTTCAGGCGCGGTTAATTTATTCGGCGATGTTACAGGCGGCGGGCTATCTGTTGAGGCAAGCACGGGTATCTCATTAACAGGTAATAATACCTTTAGCGACATAAGCGCAAATAACTCGAGCACCGGCAGCATTGATATTAATACCGCATCCGCATTACAGGTTATAGGTGTTAATAATGCTAGTACTGCTACAGCAGATGACATTTCTATTATTAGTACTGCAACAACAGGGCCTTTGGATATCATAGGTTCAGTCGTCGCTAACGGCGGCAGCATTACAATTGATAGCAATAATAATGATATTAATATTAGCGCTAGTGGTGGTGTTACTACGGATGTGCAGGCTCAAGGTGGCGCAGGAAATTCAGGCATCGCCCTCAATGCAGGCACAGGTAATGTATTGATACAGGGAGGTAGTGACGCCAATAGTGACGTGAGAGTTAGCGCAGGCAATGTTGCTGGCGGGATGCTATCGGTTACAGCGCGTGACTTAACGGTGCAAGCAGGTAGTGCAGCGGATGCAGTGGTGCGTTTGGATGCCCACACTACGGATATCGATTTGACGGGCAATCTTAATGTTATGGCCGGTACGGCAGTCGCTGGCTTAGAAGCGACTATTGCAGCAACCGCCTTATTGGACATTGATCTCACGACCCCAGGTACTGGTGATATAAACCTTACTGCAGGCGGTGATGGTGGCAATGCATTATTGATTGTTGACGGCGCTGCAGGCGGCCAGATAGACATTAATACTGTTGGTAATATCACTTTAACCGGTGGTACAGGCAATAATGCGCTTGCGGGTATTGCGAATACAGAGGGTGATATTGATCTTAATATTGGCCAGGGCACGGCTATTGGCGGCAATGTAGAACTCAATGGTGGATCCGGAACGGGTGCTTTAGCTGTCATTGGTCACGTATCCTTTGACGGTGTGGTTGAAAATGCGGATGTGTCGATTTCTACGGATGGTGATATTAAGGCAGGCGGTAATACCGCCTTAGTCCAGATAGGAGCTTTTGATACAACGGGTGGCGGTGCTGTTTCTACAGCAGGGCAAATCACCTTAGAAGCGGGCTTGGGCACGAATGGTGGCAATATTGAGCTGGGTGACGCCACCGTGCAAACAGGCAGTGGTAGTCAAGTGACGTTAACAGCACGCGATTCAGTGACGGGTTCTGCCGCTGCAGGCCGTGTTATTCAAGGGGC
>CAZBWS010000142.1:0-1821 GCA_964495705.1 uncultured Gammaproteobacteria bacterium | reverse complement strand
CGTACTTACAGGCTTGCCGTTGCTGTAACAAATGAATATACAGCTGCCGTGAGTGCTAGTGTTGGCAATGGAACAGTTGCTGAAGGTCAGGCGGCTATTGTGACGGCAATAAACCGCATCAACCAAATTTATGAAAAAGAATTAGCCGTAAAATTTGAGCTTGTTGCGAATAACAGCGCTGTTGTGAATGTTGGGCCAAGCGATGACGGGCTGAATAATTCCAGTGCGATCGGCTTAATCAACCAAATTCAAGCTAAGTTAGACTCAGTCATTGGCCAGGCCAACTATGATATCGGGCATGTGTTTGCCACTACACCTGGAGGAGTTGCACGCTTAGGCTCCGTCTGTGAACCCAATAATCAAGCCCAAGGCGTTACAGGTATAAATAACCCAGTAGGCGACCCTTTTGTCGTTGATTTTGTTGCCCATGAAATAGGACACCAGTTTGCAGCACTACATACCTTTAATGCGGGCGGCTCAGTATCTGGCTCTTGTACCGATGCCGATAGAACTAACCACATTAGTACTGTAGGTGGGACGCCCTTGTCAGACGCCGCTTACGAACCTGGAAGTGGATCAACTATTATGGCGTATGCTGGGATTTGTACTCAACAAAACCTTCAATTAAATTCAGATGACTATTTTCATGCGCGCAGCTTAGAGCAGATCAGGGATTTTGTTGATGGGGTTGTAGGTGTGCCTGATTTTGATGGCTCCACCTGTGGCGTTGAAGTTAACACGGGTAACGCTGTTCCTACTGCTGAAGCGGGTATTAATTACACTATTCCAGCACGTCCCCCCTTTGCTTTAACCGGCGTAGGTAGTGATATTGATGCAATCGATGCGGGTACATTAACCTACACTTGAGAACAGTTTGATCTCGGCTCAAGAACGACTACTTTAGCTGAGATGCATACCGACTCTGACACTCGTCCGCTATTTCGTTCTTATAGAGGGACTAGCTCACCCACGCGATACTTTCCTGCATTAACGGCGATTCTTTCTGGTAATTTAGACTCCATCACAGGGGGAGCGTTTGCCTACGACGGACAGGGATATGAAATTCAGGCTCACCGTGCGTTCAGGTGACCAGGGCTTTAATCAAGACGATATGACCGTAACCGTTGATAAGGATGCAGGGCCTTTGGTTGTTACTGCGCCTGCTGCGGCTAGTGTTTTTTCAGGCGCATCAGATATTACGGTTACTTGGGATGTAGCTAATACCACCGCTGCCCCGGTTAGCTGCGCCAATATGACTATTAGTTACTCAAGTGATAGCGGTCAAAATTTTGATAGGACACTGCTTGCATCTACTCCTAATGATGGTTCACAGCTGGTAAAACTGCCAAATGCAACAACTACGCAAGCTCGTATTAAAGTACAGTGTCAAAATAATATATTCTTTAATGTGTCTCCAGGTGATTTTACGGTTAATGCTGTTGGCTCGTTAGCCATATCGGCACTGTCGGCGAATAAATTGGAAGGTGATTCTGCGACTACTGCTTATACATTTAATATCATTCGCTCTGGTTCTACGGTAGGTACGGCAAGTGCAACGTATACTGTTTCTGGTACTGGCGCAAACCCTGCGGATATTGTCGATTTTGGTGAGTCTTTCCCTACGGGAACAGTGAATTTTACAAATGGTGAGTCGAGTAAAGTCGTTACTATTAACGTTACAGGTGACACTGTTGCTGAAAATAACGAAAGCTTTTTGGTCACTTTAAGTGCCGCTGTGAATTCAAGTATTGATACAGCCTCAGCAAATGGCATCATTCAAAATGACGACGATAGTATTTCTATTGTCGCCACATCAGCTTC
>CAZBWS010000141.1:0-1895 GCA_964495705.1 uncultured Gammaproteobacteria bacterium | reverse complement strand
TGGACGTCCACACAAAGTACTAAACTTTTCCACGTAAAGTACTAAAAATTCACACAAAATACTAAAGTCGGCATTCATAGAGCTAAATTGCACACAAAGCACTTTAACTAATTGATTTTAAGTACTATTTATTCTGTTGTTTTGATAGTTTATACATCTCTGTCTTTACCACTTTCAGCTCTTTTTCGATCTTCGGTTTGTACATAAACCGTATCAGTAGTGGCCATACTGGAATGCCCCAAGTCCTCTGAGAGATCTTTTAATGCTCGACCACGTTCAATTTCTAAACTTGCACCTGTATGTCGCAACCAGTGCGTTGAAACTTCCTTAAACTTTCGAGCTTTTTCCTCATCTTTATGTGTTTTCATGGCCTCGTATGCTTGATCGAAAACCTCCTGTACCAAACGAGAAAGTTGGCGGCCTGTCATGCCTCCCTGACCACGAAGCTTCTCAACAATAGGATAACTCTCACCATCCAGAGGTAAGCTACTTAGGCCTCGATATGAGCGGTAACGCTTAAGATAATCCATAAAGCTGGGAGGCACAGTAATATCTCGTAATTTACGGCCTTTACCATAAATTTTGAGCCACCAGTTTTTATCTGAATCTTCCCAAAAATGACCCATTACGGGTATCCAGTCTGGACGCTCAGAAAACTCAGAAATACGTAAAAATAACGTTTTTAATGCAGCAATCAGAAATAGATTCCGTTCATAACGAGAATCTTCTTCAGCCATTTTTGTGGCGGTATACAATAGAAACTGCCATTGCTCCTCAGATAAACGCTTCACATCTTTTACTTGAGTGTCATTAATAAAATAACGGCAGTCCTTTTTGGCTATTTGAGCAGGATTGCCCAAACAATATTCTTCGTCCATTAAATACTTGTAAAATGCTATTACTGCAGTAAACATCGCTTGTAGGCTTTGTTGGGATGGTCGGTACTTCTTCTTATTTGGTTTTGAAATACCTCCTTTGGGCATGACAAGGCGAAATGGTGACCAAGCTGGATTTTGTTTATATGTTCCATCACCTTGGTGCTGGAACTTCTCATAGTTAGATAGGCAGATCCATGATGCTGGTGGTTTCCAGCAAAAGTCAGCGTATTCCAAAATGTCTGTTTTTCTAAATTCATCACAATTTTTTTCTTTGATCAAAAAACTCCATAACAGAAATTTTTCAACCTCTGAGCGAAACCTCGTATACGTATGCTGGGATTTATTGCGGCCAATATAAGAAAGGAATTCCTGCCCCCAGCGCCATTGTTGATAGCGTGACCCTGGTCTTGGTACTGACGATAAAAATATACCTAGATCTGGAAACTCTTCCAGATCAACATCTTTTAGCTCTTTATAGGTAGGATATAAGGCAATAGGCTTGGGGATAGACATTTTTAATGGTTGTAAATTGCTACTTTTTCATCATATTCTCTTCATTATACTATGTCCAATACTAAACAGTATTGGATATTTAAAGGGTGAAAGAAATATTAAATGGACATTCATTTAAAGCATTCCTCTCCTACACGCTGATATGTGAAGAACTACCCTAGGACGTGCTTGAAGATGCATTAGACAATCTCTATTAGCATTAAAAGAAAAGCCTCATATGTAGTGGTACCGCCATCATCGATGTGAAGTACCCTATGGGGACTAAACTGCACATGAACTTTTATCCAATCATCTAGTCATAAGTACTAACTTCCATTAGACTCAAGTTAATGAAAACTAGTTGGATATCTTTATTGCTAATACTACTCCTCAGCACCCAGTCAGTGTTAGCGGTAGCTGATGTCCATCAATTTCATCACGGCAGCGCAATGGACACAGCCGAACATCACCATGATCTTCTAGATCATCTACACGATTCCACTTCAGATGATGCTCACGATCAAG
>CAZBWS010000140.1:0-1899 GCA_964495705.1 uncultured Gammaproteobacteria bacterium | reverse complement strand
AATAGATTTCGGGGAGAACCAGCTATCTCCCGGCTTGATTAGCCTTTCACTCCGATCCACAGCTCATCCCCTCATTTTTCAACATAAGTGGGTTCGGTCCTCCAGTTGATGTTACTCAACCTTCAACCTGGCCATGGATAGATCACTCGGTTTCGGGTCTACATCCTGCGACTAAGACGCCCTATTAAGACTCGGTTTCCCTACGCCTCCCCTATTCGGTTAAGCTTGCCACTGAGAATTAAGTCGCTGACCCATTATACAAAAGGTACGCAGTCACAGATCACAAGGATCCGCTCCCACAGCTTGTATGCATACGGTTTCAGGTTCTATTTCACTCCCCTCACAGGGGTTCTTTTCGCCTTTCCCTCACGGTACTAGTTCACTATCGGTCAGTCAGGAGTATTTAGCCTTGGAGGATGGTCCCCCCATCTTCAAACAGAGTTTCACGTGCTCCGCCCTACTTATCTTAAGCTTAGTACCACAATCGTATTTTCGAGTACGGGGCTATCACCCTTTATCGCCCAGCTTCCCAGCTGGTTCCCCTAATACAAAAGCTATCACTTAAAGGCTGCTCCGCGTTCGCTCGCCGCTACTAACAGAATCTCGGTTGATTTCTTTTCCTCCAGGTACTTAGATGTTTCAGTTCCCCGGGTTCGCCTCCTACACCTATGTATTCAGTGTAGGATACCTGTAAACAGGTGGGTTGCCCCATTCGGAAATCGTTGGCTATAACGCTTGTTACCAGCTCACCAACGCTTATCGCAGATTACCACGTCCTTCATCGCCTCTGACTGCCTAGGCATCCACCGTATGCGCTTATTCACTTGACCATATAACCCTAAATAATCGGGCTATATGACAGAATCATATCTTTTGCGAAAACTGAAAATTAGCTATTCAGTTTTCTAGCTGATCATCATGAATAACAATACAAGAGAACTATTGAATTAGAATAAATTCTAATTCAGTGAAATTGATATTACCCAAATTATTACAATTTGTTTGATATCAATTCTCTAGTTCTCACAACTCAAATAAATTTAAGCTGTGTATCATCTAGATTACTTTTCCAAATTTTTAAAGAACACTGATCGCTCCAGGCAACCAGGTTTTCCAGTCAAAGACCAGAATAAAGCCAGCTCGTAAGCAGGCTTTATTCTAATATATGGTGGAGCTAAGCGGGATCGAACCGCTGACCTCCTGCGTGCAAGGCAGGCGCTCTCCCAGCTGAGCTATAGCCCCTAAAGGGTTACTTCTCAGTAGGCACGTACCAATCATAATAATTGGTAGGTCTGGGCAGATTTGAACTGCCGACCTCACCCTTATCAGGGGTGCGCTCTAACCAACTGAGCTACAGACCTATCGTGCATAACTAGCTAAATAGCCAGCTAAGGTCTTTCTTCTGAACATAATGATTTGTGCGGATATTCGCATCTCTGACCACCTAGGTCCTATCTATTACCGAAGTAATAAACGGCCTTATCTCTTTAAAGGAGGTGATCCAGCCCCAGGTTCCCCTAGGGCTACCTTGTTACGACTTCACCCCAGTCATGAATCACAAAGTGGTAACCGTCCTCCCGAAGGTTAGACTAGCTACTTCTTTTGCAACCCACTCCCATGGTGTGACGGGCGGTGTGTACAAGGCCCGGGAACGTATTCACCGTGGCAATGCTGATCCACGATTACTAGCGATTCCGACTTCATGGAGTCGAGTTGCAGACTCCAATCCGGACTGAGATCGGTTTTGTGAGATTAGCTCCACCTCGCGGTATTGCAACCCTCTGTACCGACCATTGTAGCACGTGTGTAGCCCAGGCCATAAGGGCCATGATGACTTGACGTCATCCCCACCTTCCTCCGGTTTGTCACCGGCAGTCTCCTTAGAGTTCTCAACTAAAT
>CAZBWS010000139.1:0-1930 GCA_964495705.1 uncultured Gammaproteobacteria bacterium | reverse complement strand
GAATGCCTTCGGTGGTTGGGATTTTCCTTGTCATTGTTTCTCTTGTATTTTGTAAGCTCTAGGATTAATTAAGGGTGTCAATTTGGACGAATCCCATACATAATAAGGCTGTTGGATCAGTTGGAAGGTGGAAGACATTAAGTCACATGGATGGAATGAAAAATTATAATATATATTAAATTTAAAAATTATTTTTATTTTCTTTTCAAAATCCAGGGATTCTTAACAAGATTCATTGTCCTGGCAACATTGGTTTGAGATCATTCTCGCCATTTTCTTATCTCCATTGTTACTTACAATGCACCAATGAGGTCGTTATGCTACACAAAATGCACAATGGAGCTACCCCGAGGCCATATGGATATTTCCCTTAGGAATCTGTTCGAATATGGACGTTTTTCTTCTTTCAAATAGACATTTTTCTTAGGATCTTTCAAATATGGACGTTTTTTCGTCTTTCAATATCCGTCCTCAGGTGACGGAGTTTGTGATTCGTCCAACAATGTCAATGTTTGACGAAGGAGATTGTTGCAATGATTCATGTGACAACGACACTTGCATTGACCCAGGATGTGTTCCAGTTGGAGAACCAACTGGTGAATTGCCAATGGGACCTTGTGACACTCCCTGTCTAGAAGATTGTGACCTGGACTGGATCTGCACAGGAACAACTTCAACTTCAACTTCAACTCTTGGCATCTCAATTGATCCGTATCTTTGATTTGGGATTTTTTCATATGAGGCATCTGAGGCACCTGAGGAATATTAATTTATATATTTAAACCCATTTTTATTTTTATCATCATTGGTTTGAGATTCTTCTCGCCATCGTCTTATTGCACGTCGACACGACAATCAATTCATAAAATATGCCACAAAAAAAAACCTACGATGGGATTTGAACCCACGATCCTCAGAGTAGAAATCTGATGCATTGAACAGTGGTGCTCCACCCGTTTGAATTTTTTGTGAAATTATGATTATTCAAAATAACCACAATTCGAAACCTGGGGATGATAAGTAATAGAAAAATATTTTTTAAATTTTAAATCATTATATCAAAGGCGAGAAAATTCTCAAACCAAGTCATATTGCCAGGACAATGATCATGGATCCCTGGATTTTTAAATAAAATAAAAATAATTTTTAAATTTAATATATATTATAATTTTTCATTCCATCCATGTGACTTAATGTCTTCCATAACAGATCTAAATGAAGGCCGATCGCATTCTTCTCCCTTCCAACAAGATTCCATCATTTTAAGAAAATGACCAGGTACATTCTTTGGGATTTCTGGACGTAATCCCTTCAGAACTACACGTATATAAACGTCTTTTGGCTGTAAAGTAGACCATGGGATCTCCCTGGAAAATATCTCCCATATTACAATACCAAAACTATAAACATCGCTTTTGAATGTACTACCGACAGCATCAAGAATTTCTGGTGCGCTCCATGCTAGACTCATCTGAGTCTTTTTATCAGAAGACGTGAACGTAGCAAGCCCGGTTGACATTGTATTCTGTATAAAAACAGATGTCCCAAAGTCAGCTATTTTTGCTCTCCCTGATCCGTCTAATATAACATTTGCAGATTTGAGATCTCCGTGAATGATATTCTTAGAATGTAAGAAATCCATACCCGCACAGATATCCCCAATAATCTGAAAAGATTTGTCATATGAGATCTTTTCTTCTGATTTCAACAGGGTCCTCAAATCACCCCCGGATAACAATTCCATTACTAATATAAACTTGTCGGGTTGTGAAGTTACTGCACCATATACATGAACAGTATAAGGGCTACTAAGACGAGTCATATTACCCAATTCAGTCAAAAATGCCTTACTCTGACTATTCCCCGTTTCTTGTATGACACGAATTACCTTAGCTGCAGCGTTACGACCATTGTAGTCAGCAATAAATAC
>CAZBWS010000138.1:0-1945 GCA_964495705.1 uncultured Gammaproteobacteria bacterium | reverse complement strand
CGCCTAACCCAACCTACACGTGATATTCTATACAATGCGGATAGGCTATAAACCACTATTTCTCTCACCTGTCTGCATACCCTCATCAAGACCATCACCCGCCCAACTGTCTGGCAACAACCCTTCCCTTACATAACGATGGAACGAGGAATGCGGCCAATCCTTAACACGCTGCACATGACCATGCTTAACAGGGTTAATGTGTATGTAATCAACATGTCGCTGAAAATCCAATTCATCCCGAATTTGATGCTCCCAATATCGGCGCTGCCATATGCCTCGCTCACCTTTGGCTAATCGGCTCACACTAATTCTTTCGTCGTTGGGTAGACTGTGTGAAAACATTGACTTGATCATGCGCCAACGCATTGAATAATCACCATCGTTCTCTGGCATCGTCCAAATAGCGTGCAAATGATCGGGTAGGACAACCATACACGCTGTAAAGCCAAACTATACGGATAGGGTTAGCGGCAGCGTAACGCGTCAACCTGACTCCCTGTAGGCCTGAAAAGCCGCAGGCGCCTTCAGGCAACAGGTCTTGGCATTAGTCAAATTTCCGCTCGCCTGAAGGCGCTATCGCTTTTCAGGCCTACGTTTTACCAAACTATGCGGATAAGCTAAAAACACCCTCTTCCAGCCTATCCGCATACCACCAATGTCATCTTGAGCGTAGCAGCAGCGCAGCCGAAAGATCTTACAGCCAGATCCTTCGGCTCCATTGCATTCTGCTCAGGATGACAATTCGCACGCAGAACATGGTAACGAGCTCAGCTACAAGCTATACAGGCACTCCCCCCCTCTTCCAAGACTATCCGCATACACCTTTAAAAATCATATTTAATCCCCATATATAATTCATAACTAGATACAGGGAATAAGTATGAATCTACTCAGAGCCATTGTCGCTATAAGCTTTTTCGCCGCAGGCGTTTATCTAACAGTTGATATCATTATCAATGATCATGACCTTCTCGCCTTGCTTGGAAGCCTTGCACTTTTCATGTTCGCTTATATAACCTGGCCCAGTAAAAAGCGCGGCCAACGGGAAGATGACTACGTTTTTTTTGATGTATTAGAATTGTTTATTGAATTGCCAATTGAAATTTTGCTATGGCTATTCCGCTTGCTAGGCCGCTTTATAAAATCTGGCGGCGATGCTGGCCTTGATATAGACTTTTAATGCCCTATGCGGATAGGCCACAAACACACTCTTCGAGCCTATCCGCATTCCCTCATGGTCAACAAACTCTTTATACAGATGACACCACAGCAAGTCGCCACTCAGCTACGTTTAAATAGACTAAAAAACCGCTTCAAGGCTTACTAGAATGCAACGGCAAATCTTGCTGCTTCCAGCCTTTCAAATGACCTTGCAAATAGTAAATATCAGGGCAAAGCTCGCCTTCTAAAAAGAAGCGAGCGACTCCCGCTCTTGGCCCATGCTCACAATATATGACAACCATCTTGTCGTTACAGTCTAGTGAGCTTTCTTTGATAAAGGGTGACTTCCAAAACGGGATATGAACAGCACCTGTGATATGGCCTTTATTAAATTCATAGCGGCTACGAGTATCGATGATAAGTAACGGGTCTTGCCGTTCGATTTTCTCACTCAATGCCTGACTGCTGATATGTCGTGAGGCACTGCAGCCACTCAAAGATAAACTGAATAACACTATGAGCAGTTGAGCTTTACGCGGGATATTTTCGCTTAGAATATTCACTGCCTTTGTTCTGATTTTTGCAATTGCTCTCTCACCTCTTCTGCCTCTGCAGTCAACATTGAATAGCTGCGTATATCGCCGTTGCGCTGGGCCATCATAGCCTGCTCTAGTTTTTCCGCATATTGCTTTTTGAGTTTTTTCGTAGGATCTGACTTAAATACAGAAACATTTTTACCACCTCTTGTTGAGTAGCTTTTATAGCAATACTGTTGTGAAGA
>CAZBWS010000137.1:0-1955 GCA_964495705.1 uncultured Gammaproteobacteria bacterium | reverse complement strand
TTTACTCCACCGTACTACCGTATTGAATAGTAAAGGCACTGGAAGGTGGCATGTCTCCCGACATGATCACGTTCCAAGCGCTGACATCACCATCACCATCTAAGGTAAAGTTTACAGTGCCTAAGTCAAAGCTAGGAGGAGTACAGCCGGCAGTACAGCTGAAATTTACTTGAGTGGTGGGCATGTCCACAAAGGGGCTGGGCGTATCGTTTAAGGTTACGTTTCTAGCGCGCCCTAGACCAGAGTTAGTGACCGTAATGAGGTAAGTGATAGGGTCACCAGGGCTGGCGCTAGTAATGTTGCCCAGAGTGCTTTTCAATACCATTAAGCTGGGAGAGGCAACGGTGATATTCACAGAGCCTACATCGGTTACATTATTTTCTGTACCCTCTCTGGCGGTGACACTAAAGTTCCACGTGCCTTCGGGGTTCATGGGTAAGGTATAGCTGTATTCAAATATTTTTGTGGCCACGCCGTCATCGGCACCTGCGGGTACGGTCATGGCATCACCCGCGACGGGGGTTGCTGGAGTGGGTGAGGTAACTGTGATGTCGGCAGCGTTAATATCAAAACTGCCGAAGGGATCTGTTACTGTCGCGCGCACAAAGATTGTTTGCAGTGGTGATGCGTCGGTTATTGTAGGGGCTGCTGGGTTAGTGACGAAATCCTCTTCATGCAGGCTGACCGAAGTTACATCGATGATCGTATCAGAAGGCAGTACGATTTGTGATAACTGCCCTGCAGTGCCGTCGACAAATATATTGTAGCGCCGCGCATTTTGAGTCTGCGGATTAGTCAGTGTTAGGGATATGGTTTCCCCCGCGGGTATGCTGCTGGCCCCAGTAATAGGCACACTGAAGCTTTCTACGTTAACCCCAGTTCCTATTGTATTAAAGCTGACACTGGCGGTACCAATGTTAGTACCACCTCCACCTGAGTGGTCAATACTGATATCAATTTCTCTATTCGTACCGTCACCGCCCCCTTGACGAGAGATATACAGATCGATGGGAATGTTTTGACTATTATCGAGCGTAATAGGTAGTTGTAATGCGGGAGTTAATGTCCACGTGACTACATTGTTTGCCGTGTTACTGTCGTCTATGAAAATACTGCCTTGGTTGGTGGTGGGCGCCACACGAGACAGATAATTGGCATTCGCGGGAGCGGGTAGTGGTAGGGCAGGTGCTGTATTGTTGTATAAGTACAGGGGCTTGTTACCCGAGCCTGCAGCGGTAACGGTGACGGAAATAGCTTCATCAGTGGTAATGCTTCTAGCCGCGGGGAAATCTACGGATGTGCCCCTGACAATGATCTCTGTTGTACCTAAGGTCGTCCCCTGTAGAAATGGGTCGGCAGTATTATCGGGACCGCTTGCGACGGCTGTTTTGGTTTGGCCTGCGGTATAGTCCCCCGTTAATGCGGATAGGTCGTGGATGATGCCCGTCTGTGTAATATCCCCCGCGTCTAAATCAAAACTCTCGTCTCCTTCATTGGTGACGCTGTAGCAAGTAAATAAATTCGTACCTTCGACAACACTAATAGAGTCTAGATTGCCAGAGCAGGTGGCGTCGGTGCTGATCCATTGATCAAATGTGACAGCGGCAAATTGCACGGTGATACAGGCATTTTCTAAATTACCCGTATCGAAGGGTTCGTTATTTTCAAAGGTGAAGCCCCAGGTTCCCGAGACTTCCTCGAAGTCTAAGTCGCTTAGAGGGTTTAAAGGTAAAGGTTCGTTGTGAACGGTATAGGTGGGGCCTCCATAGGCCGGGTTGTTGCCACAGGCGTCATCTTCCAAGCGGCCATTTGCAGACTCGTCGTCAAAAGTAGCGTTGATATCATCTCCAGGACAGCCAAAAGGTTGGCCTGCGGGGGTGGGTGGACTTGCGAGTCCCGGGCGGTGAAAGAGGAGTACCGATGTGTTATTGGGGTTGGTGATGGTGGCGGCGAGG
>CAZBWS010000136.1:0-1963 GCA_964495705.1 uncultured Gammaproteobacteria bacterium | reverse complement strand
AGGCATAAAAAAGCCTCGCAGAAGCGAGGCTTTGAATACTAAACGCAAATAATTACGCCTTGCGCGTCTCGCGCTTACGCTCGTTCTCTTTCAAGAATTTTTTGCGAATGCGGATATGGTTAGGCGTTACTTCTACCAGCTCGTCATCGTCAATAAACTCAAGCGCTTGCTCAAGCGTGTGGCGAATAGGCGTGGTTAGAATCAAGTTTTCATCCGTACCTGCTGCGCGGATGTTGTTCAACTGCTTCGCCTTCAGAGGGTTAACGGTTAGGTCATTCTCGCGGCTGTGAATACCAATCACCATGCCTTCATACACCTCCTCAGCGTGACCCAGCATTAACTTACCGCGCTCCTGTAGATTGAACAGTGCGTAAGCCAAGGCCTTGCCCTGTGCATTAGCGATCATTACGCCATTGGTACGCTCACCGACAGTACCGCTAAACTTTGGTCCGTAGTGATCAAAGCTATGGTAGATCAGACCAGAGCCCGACGTAATCGTCATAAACTCCGTTTGGAAGCCAATCAATCCACGCGAGGGAATCATGAAGTCTAGACGTACACGGCCCTTGCCGTCTAGCTGCATATTTTTCAGTTCGCCTTTGCGCATGCCAAGGCGTTCCATCGCCACACCTTGATGTTGCTCTTCAACGTCTACGGTGACCTCTTCGTAGGGCTCAAGCATTTCCCCGTCCACTTCTTTCATCACCACTTCTGGGCGAGAAACCGCTAGCTCAAAACCTTCGCGACGCATGCTCTCGATCAATACGCCCAAGTGTAGCTCGCCGCGGCCAGAGACACGGAACTTGTCCTGATCATCCATAGACTCAACACGCAAGGCAACGTTGTGTAGTAATTCTTGGTCAAGGCGATCACGAATTTGGCGACTAGTTACGTACTTGCCATCTAGACCCGCGAAAGGTGATGTGTTCACCTGGAAAGTCATCGTTACCGTAGGCTCATCAATCGTCAGCGCAGGCATATTCTCTACCGCAGCCGGGTCACAGATCGTATCGGAGATGTTTAGTGGATCTAGGCCGGTGAATACAATAATGTCACCTGCCTGTGCGCGATCAACTTCAACACGATCTAGACCGTGATAGCCAAAAATTTGCTGCATCTTGCCGTTACGTGTCTGGCCTTCGCTGTCCACGATAGTCACAGGCATGTTCTTAGTCACTACACCGCGCTTGATGCGGCCAATGCCCATTACACCCACGTAGCTGTTGTAGTCCAAGCTAGACACCTGCATCTGGAAAGTACCTTCCACGTCAGCGTCAGGAATAGGCGTGTGCTCAACGATCGCTTCGAATAGCGGCGTCATGTCGCCTTCGCGAACCGTGTCTTCAGTACCCGCATAGCCGTTTAGGGCTGAGGCGTAGATGATAGGGAAGTCTAGTTGCTCATCAGTTGCGCCTAGGTTGTCGAATAGTTCGAAGACTAGGTCGATGACTTTCTCTGGATCAGAGCCAGGGCGGTCAATTTTGTTAACCACAACGATAGGGCGCAAACCCTGAGCAAAGGCCTTTTGAGTCACGAAGCGAGTCTGAGGCATAGGGCCGTCAACCGCGTCGACTAATAGTAGAACCGAATCTACCATCGATAATACGCGCTCAACCTCGCCGCCGAAGTCGGCGTGTCCAGGGGTGTCAACGATGTTGACGTTGTAGTCGCCCCAAGTCAGTGCCGTATTCTTGGCCAGAATCGTAATACCGCGTTCCTTTTCCTGGTCGTTAGAGTCCATGATGCGCTCGGCACCTTGGTCTTTACGGCTCAGCGTTCCAGACTGCTGTAGCAACTGATCAACCAAGGTGGTTTTACCGTGGTCAACGTGGGCGATAATCGCGATATTACGTAAATTTTCTGTGCTCATAAGGGCTACCTGTTTGCGTTGACAGGGCTTTGCCCAGTCTGAGGGGCGCGAATTATACAGGAAAAGCAAGGTTTTGGCCTATCCGCATTTGCT
>CAZBWS010000135.1:0-2032 GCA_964495705.1 uncultured Gammaproteobacteria bacterium | reverse complement strand
GGGCCTTTCTGACTTTTCATGGGATTAAAGCGGGATGCTTACATCATGCCGCCCATGCCTCCCATACCGCCGCCCATATCAGGCATTGGCGCAGCGTCTTCCTTTGGCAACTCAGCAACCATCGCCTCAGTAGTAATCATAAGACCTGCTATAGATGCCGCATTCTGCAATGCAGAACGTGTCACCTTAGTAGGATCTAAGATACCTTGAGCTAGCATGTCACCATACTCACCGTTAGCCGCGTTGAAGCCGAACGCACCTTCACCCGAAGCAACCTTATCCAATACAACCGAAGGCTCGCCACCAGCATTAGCAACAATCGTACGCAACGGCTCTTGCATTGCACGCAGGGCAATCGACACACCGACATTTTGGTCTTCATTACTGCCTTTAAGCTCAGCAATTTTCGCGTAAGCACGAACCAAAGCAACACCGCCACCAGGTACCACGCCTTCTTCAACTGCCGCACGGGTTGCAGCCAACGCATCGTCTACACGATCCTTCTTCTCTTTCATTTCAACTTCTGTGACAGCGCCGATCTTGATTACGGCAACACCGCCTGCAAGCTTAGCAATGCGTTCTTGCATCTTCTCTTTATCGTAGTCGGAAGAGGCTTCTTCCATCTGTGTACGAATAGACGCAACACGCGCCTCAATAGCTGAAGCTTCACCCACACCATCAACAACAGTGGTAGCTTCTTTAGTAATCGTCACACGCTTGGCTGTACCCAACTGGTCCAGAGTTGCTTTCTCCAGAGATAAGCCGACTTCTTCAGCAATCACTGTTCCACCGGTAAGAATAGCCAAGTCTTCTAGCATCGCCTTGCGACGATCGCCAAAACCAGGCGCCTTCACTGCAGCCACTTTTACAATACCGCGCAAGCTATTTACAACAAGTGTAGCCAATGCTTCGCCGTCAACATCTTCAGCAATGATCAACAATGGGCGGCCCGCTTTAGAAACGCCTTCTAGTAGAGGCAGTAGGTCGCGGATGTTAGAGATTTTCTTATCAAATAGTAAGATGAAAGGGTTCTCTAAATCAGCCGACATTTTGTCTTGATTATTGACGAAGTAAGGAGATAGATAACCACGGTCAAACTGCATGCCTTCTACTACGTCTAGCTCGTTTTCTAACGCAGAACCTTCTTCAACCGTGATAACACCTTCAGTGCCCACTTTCTGCATTGCTTCTGCAATGATGTTACCAATTTCCTCATCGGAATTTGCTGAGATCGTCGCAACCTGCGCCCAAGCCTTGTCGTCACTGCAAGGCTGAGACAATGATTTAAGTTCTTCAACAGCCGCGCTTACCGCCTTGTCTAAACCACGCTTTAGATCCATAGGGTTCATGCCAGCAGCAACAGCCTTCATACCTTCACGAACAATAGCTTGTGCCAGTACTGTTGCAGTAGTAGTACCATCCCCTGCCACGTCTGCTGTCTTAGAAGCTACTTCCTTAACCATCTGCGCGCCCATGTTCTCAAACTTATTTTCAAGCTCGATTTCTTTAGCGACAGAAACACCATCCTTAGTAATCGCAGGGGCACCAAAAGCCTTATCCAATACTACGTTGCGACCCTTTGGCCCCAACGTGGCTTTAACAGCATTTGCCAGCGTGTTAACGCCTGCAACCATCAAGCTGCGCGCGTCATCACCAAATTTTACGTCTTTTGCACTCATTATCTTAGTTCTCTTTAATAACTGGTTTATTCAACAATTGCCTGAATGTCTTCTTCGCGAAGAATGAGTAATTCTTCACCGTCAACTTTTACTTTTTTAACGCTGTAACCATCGTCAAAAAGCACCACGTCACCGATCTTAACAACCATTGCGCGCACGTCGCCGTTGTCTAAAACCTTGCCAGTACCTATGGCAACAATCTCGCCCTGAGCAGGCTTTTCAGTGGCGCTATCAGGGATAATGATACCTCCGGCGCTGGTTGTTTCTTCTTCTTGGCGCTTTACAAGCACACGATCATATAGGGGGCGAATAGCCATGCTTCGCAATCTCCAATGGTTTGTTTATAAAATAGG
>CAZBWS010000134.1:0-2109 GCA_964495705.1 uncultured Gammaproteobacteria bacterium | reverse complement strand
CCTGACCTTTGAATCGCGCTTCGCTTGCATAAGTATCTGCTATAAAAACAGATATTGTATGTTCTTCAAGATCGATTTCTCTTACGAATTCAGGTCTTAGCCAGTCGTTGTCTCTAATTCTAAATTCGGCAATATCGGCAGATGGAGCCCAGTTAGGCTCATGAAGTAAATAGAGCACGGTCGAAGTAGAAGGATGCTTTTCTGAATCCGAAACGCCTTTTTCGATGTAGTACAGAGTTGTATCGCTATTTTCAAATTCGCAAACACTATTTTCTGCGCCGCGCAGTCGCGACCTGAGGCTATGACGCTCAGAAAAAAAGTTGATCAGCTGATTTTTATTATCCTCAGTAGGGTTCAGCTCCCAGGTTTTATAGTAATAGTAAACCCGGCTCTGATGGCATAGTTCCTCACCATTATTGTACCTGGTACCACCTCTTTGGCAGGCACGCCCTAAATTAAGCCAGGTGTTCGCCAGTACTTCGGTGTCATCACTGCTGGCTATTACCTTTCTGGAAGCATAGGCAGCTTCGTCACGAAAACCCATTTCAAAAGCCAGTGAGGACATGATGATTAATGCTGGTATGTACTCAGAATTAGCTTGAAATGCATCTTTAATCAGCATGTAGGCATCTTCTTCGTTGCCAGACTGATAGGCCACCTCTGCTTCAAGAGTGAGCTTGCGAGCGATCTCTGTTCTTGCCTCAATATCTGGAACGGCTAATTTATTTTGAAGCTCCTTGTACGCATTGGTATCAATATATGGGTTAGGCTCTTCGGCACCTTCTGAAGCGTAGCGTGCTAACCAGTCAATGGCATATTCGCGGTCGCGATTATGTTCCTTGGTAAAGGTAGCAATATGAGTCTCCGCTCCAGCTGCTAACAGCATGTTTATAAATTCAGGTGAAGCATAACGAACGGCGTAATGAAGCGGCGTCATAGCCGCGGTTCTTAATGTGTAGAAGCAACTGTTGTTTTTAGGCCAGATGGTTTTTGCATTTGGGTCAGCATCGGCTTCAAGAAGAATTCTTCCAGATTCAAGAGCGTTATGTTGAGCGGCATACATCAGAGGCGTTTTTCCGAAATCGTTTGCTTGATTTGGATTGGCGCCCAAACTAATTAGATGTTCTAGCGCCTCAGGATACCCAACCGCGATATTGAGTATGCTGTCAGGACTGGGGCCTCTATAGTCTGGAGGATCGTCGAAGAGGTTGGCACGTTCAGAATATTGTCTAATTTCCTCCATAGGCCTTTGTTCAATAATGGCAGAGCGTAAGATGGACTCTTCTTCTCTTTTGAACGGTTTGTAACCTCCAAACGCAAAGCGTATTACAAACGCTCCGGTTAAGGCTTGGTAGGCCAGTATATTCGACTCATGTTCATTAAATCCGAATTGCAATTGGTAAAAGTTGTCTAGTGACTGATGTGTCGCATCGAACTCCTGTTCGAAGTTTGCAAGCCTGTTGTGTTCAAGCAATCCTGTTTTAGCCCACTCCCTCAGGTCTTTGATTTCTTCTTCGTAGCTTTTATAGTAGGTCTTGACTGCAAAGGGGTTATAAAGCAATTCATCTATTAGATCACTAGTCGCATTGCTCCTTCTTCTGTGCGGTTGAAGTGTTCCGCAGTTGCCACCTTGGCCGGCAAGGTTGTCTAGTCTTTCCTTGTAATCGTCCATAACCTGCTTCATAGCTAATACACTTGGATCATCATCTGAACTGTAGGTATCTGGCTCAACTTTGACTCTACATGAAAGTTCCCATTGCCCTTGGGCATTTAAGTGAGCCAATTCTTTGAATTTCCCCAAATCAGTCATGACATAGTATTTATCCTCTTCAGCAAGGAATAAATTGCTGATTTTAGCTATGGGTGTGCTGGAAGTGGTTTTTAAAAATTCCTCTCGTTCTTTGCCTGCAGGGAAAGGTGTATCTGATGCGTGAAAACGATAATACTCGCCACAACTTGTGCACGGGTGCATAAACTCCCAGGCAACATATGTCTCCCGACCATAAGACGTTAAGATATCATTTTGATTTCCATTTCTAAACTCTGTTGATGGATCGATCTGCTCCATACTCTGGATACTGAGTGTTGATGCAGTGGCATTGAATTCTG
>CAZBWS010000133.1:0-2125 GCA_964495705.1 uncultured Gammaproteobacteria bacterium | reverse complement strand
AAATCAGCTGCATCAGCACCAACAACTGCATAATTCACAGTTGCTGCAAGGGCTATGTTACCTGTACGTGTGGCCGTAAAAGTAAAACTCGTATTACCACTTTGACCCTCTGCTTTAACTGCGTCATTGGCAGCTATCGACACACTGGCATCATCATTTTGAATTGTGCCATTTGCAGAAGCAGTAATAATGACAGTACCAACGCTAGGCGCACTTAGAGTCACTGTAAAGTTCTCGTCACTTTCAACAGTAGTGTCGCCAACCACGTTAATAGTAATCATTGCAGAGCTAACACCAGCTGCAAAGTTAACCGTACCACTTGGGAGTACATCACCGTCAAAATCAGCCGGATTAGCTCCCGTTACTGCATAATTAACTGTTGCTGCTGCAGTTATATTTCCCGAACGAGTTGCAGTAAATGTATAAGCTGTAGAACCACTTTGCCCCTCATCTTTCACCGCAGAAGTCTCCGCGATAGACACGCCAGCATCATCATTCTGAATAGTACCCATCGCTGTAGCTGTGTCTATCACCATGCCCGCACTAGGTGTATTCAGCGTTAATGTGAAGCCTTCGTTTTCTTCAACCGAAGTGTCAGCCGCAATATTAATAGTAATTAGTGAAGTGTTTACACCCGCAGTAAAATTCACTGTACCACTTGGTAAAGTGCCACCAACAAAATCTGCAGCACTTGCTTGGAATGCACTGCTACCAGTAATGGCATACTCAACAGTAGCTGCACCTGTAATATTACCTGTGCGAGTTGCGGTAAATGTATAAGTAGTAGCTCCAGACTGCCCCTCTGCTTTATCTGCCGAAGCAGCCGCAACCGATACACTCGCGTCATCGTTTTGAATAACGCCTGTAGCAGTCGCTGTACTGATCACAGTATTCGTGGGGTTAGAAATAGTGACTAAGAAACTTTCATCCGCCTCAACCGCCGTATCGCCAGAAACATTGACGGTTATCGTCTGCTCGCTTTCACCATTAGCAAAGTTCACAGTGGCGCTAGGAAAGCTTCCTCCGAAGTCGGCTGCACCAGCTGCATTTGCGCCTGTACCTGATACAAGATAATCAACACTTGCTGCGCCATTCAGATCTTCAATACGCTTTATCTTAAAGGTAAAGGCTGTAGTTCCACTTTGCCCTTCAGCATTTGTAGAAGACAGGGTCTCAATTGCAACGGAAGCATCGTCGTTTTGGATCGTCCCGTTAGCTGAGGCTATAGCAATTGTCGTACTTACTGGCGAACTCAATGTCACTGTAAAGACTTCATTAGCTTCTACGTCTGTATCACCCGATACATTAATAGTAATGACTTCACTGCCATTACCATCAGCGAAGTTCACTGTACCCGTAGGAAATGAACCACCAAAGTCAGTTCCATTTGCAGCCGAGCTTGTCACTGTATAACTAGCACTTGCCACACCTGAAGTATTACCTGTACGACTAACCGTAAAGGTAAATGCTGTAGTACCACTTTGACCCTCTGCTTTAGCTGCTGAAGTAGCCGTTATAGATATAGACTCATCGTCATTCTGGATAGCTCCATTAGCTGAGGCTGTACCAATAACTGTTCCGACTGGAGCACTTAACGTTACTGTAAAGGCTTCATCGCTCTCAACCGTCGTATCGCCTGACACATTCACTGTAATCACTTGGCTAGTCACGCCAGAAGCAAAGCTCACTGTGCCTGTTGGCAAACTACCGCCAAAATCTGCACCATCCACCGCAGCCCCCGACACTGTATAAGTTGCGCTCACTGCAGAGGCAGTATTACCCGTGCGGTTAACAGTGAATGTAAAGGCTGTTGTGCCTGTATCACCTTCAGGCTTAGAAGCTGATGTGGCGACAATAGAAATACTGTCGTCGTCATTCTGAATGGTGCCGTTTGCTGTGGCTGTACCTATCAGTGTACTCACTGGCGCGCTCAAAGTAACGACGAAAGCTTCGTCACTTTCTATCTCAGTATCGCCAGATACATTGATACTAATAATCTGACTCGTCACCCCGCTAGCAAAATTAACCGTACCCGTAGGCAGGCTGCCTCCAAAGTCAGCAGTATCCACCGCAGCCCCCGACACTGTATAAGTTGCGCTCACTGCAGAGGCAGTATTACCCGTGC
>CAZBWS010000132.1:0-2192 GCA_964495705.1 uncultured Gammaproteobacteria bacterium | reverse complement strand
CACCATTCGTTATATACACTTTGCAGTTGTTTTCTGGTGCTGATTTTATTAAAAATAGAGATTTACAACATTATCAATAACGTAGCAACGAATCAAAAAAACCAGCTTTCTGCCAATCACGCACCATGCGCGTATATTTATGAATGGTTATACCTGTAACCCTTTGTTTTAAACAACTAATCTATGCCTTGCGTGTGTTTTCCGGCCTTCCCTCCCCCAACCTACCCAAAGCCCCCAAAAAGCAGTACATTCCAATACACAGCTTATAAAAACGGACCGAATCCATGAAAAAAATTGGATTTACAATACTACTCTGCGCCTTACTCCTAGCCCTGCTATCCCAAGCACCTGATTGGGTAGATAAAACGTATAACGCCAGCCCTGCTATCACTGCGCCTAAGCTCGCCCTGCACGATGACTTGTTCATTGCCGACTTGCACAGCGATGCCCTACTCTGGCCCCGTGATCTATTGCAGCGACATCAGCAAGGCCATGTGGATCAACCGCGTATGCAAAGCGGCAATGTGGCCTTACAGGTATTTAGCGCGGTGACACACTCGCCCTTTGGACAGAACTTCCACGGTAACTCTGGGGACAGCAATCGAGTGATTCCCTTGGTAATGGCTCAGGGCTGGCCCATTAAAACGTGGAGCAGTGCCTTGCAGCGCGCGCTGTATCAAGCCGACCGACTGAAGCAGGCTGCAGCAGATTCGAATGGCACACTGCGGCTTATTCAGAATCGTGCAGATTTATTCTCGCTACATTTAGATCGTATCTATCAACCCAATATCAGCGGCGCGTTACTGGCGATTGAAGGGGCGCAGGCTTTGGACGGGGATGCAAACAATCTCGACGCCCTGTATAACGCGGGTTATCGCATGATCGGGCTAACCCACTTTTTCGACAATACCTTTGGCGGCTCTGCCCATGGCTTAGAGCAGTATGGACTTACGGAAGAAGGCAAAATGCTGTTGCAAAAAATGGCAGAGAAGAAAATGTTAATCGATCTCGCCCATGCCTCTCCTGCGTTAATTGATGATGTACTGCGCTATAGCAGCGCACCCTTGTTTGTTTCTCACTCCGGTGTGAAGGGTACCTGTAACAGCCCACGCAATCTCAGCGATGAACAACTGCGCAATATCGCCGCCCGTGGTGGTATCATCGGCATTGCTTTCTTCCCCGGGGCTATTTGCGGCCCTAGCGTGCAACATATCACTGACGCTCTATTATATGCGGTTAAGATTGCCGGTGTGAATGCCGTGGGCTTGGGTTCTGACTTTGACGGCGCGGTGTCTACCCCCTTTGATGCTGCGGGCCTATCCGCATTAACCCAGAGCTTAGTTCGGGCGGGGTTAAGCGAGGCAGATATTCGCAAAATCATGGGGGAAAATATTCTACGGGTATTTAGCAAAGTGTTGCCGCCTAACCCTCATTTAAACTCAAGTTTTGAAATCGATAGCGACTTCACCTTTTAAGGATAACAACATGGCACAAACAGAATCTTTGACCCTCGCCCTTAAGCAAAGTCTAAAGGAACAAGGACAAACCTATGCGGACTTAGCGGCGGGTATTGGCTTAAGCGAGGCCAGCATCAAACGTTTGTTCTCTGAACAAAGCTTTACCTTAAAACGCTTGGATGAAATATGTGATTGGCTGCATATTGAAATCAGCGATTTAGTGCGCAAGGCCGAAACTAACTTAGACATGATTAGTGAATTAACCCGCGAGCAAGAAAAGGAGCTGGCCGCAGATACTAAACTACTCATGGTCGCCACCTTAGTCACCAATCACTGGCAGTTTGACGAAATACTCCAGCACTTTACCATCGTAAAAACCGAACTCATTCAGCTATTAGCTAAGCTCGATAAGCTGCACATGATTCAGCTCTTGCCCGGCAATCGTGTGAAATTACTCACTGCAAAAAACTTTTCCTGGCGTAAAGACGGCCCAGTACAAAACTTCTTTTATAAAAATGTACAAACCGAATTTTTTAAATCTAAATTCGATCAAAGGGATGAGTACATGCGCTTTATGGTCGGTATGCTATCGGTAGAATCTCAGCAGCGCTTTTTAAAATCACTCGGTAAACTGACTCGAGAATTTGAAGAACTCAGCCGCGAAGACACCAAACTCCCCCTAGAAAAACGCTTTGGGGTCAGCTTGGTCTTGGCCAGCAAGCCCTGGGACTTGCC
>CAZBWS010000131.1:0-2386 GCA_964495705.1 uncultured Gammaproteobacteria bacterium | reverse complement strand
CCTTAATAACCCACTCACTAATGGGAATAATCATACCGTTTTGCTCGGCCTCGGCGATAAATTCCAGCGGTGAGGAAACCAACTCGCCATCGCGATACCACCGAATCAATGCCTCTGCACCGATGACTTCAAGCGTCGTTAAATCTACTTTGGGTTGATACACCAAACTAAACTCATTATTTTTTAAGGCGGCACTCAACTCATTGCGAATAGATAAGTGAGCATCTGACACCTTCGACAGTTCATCACAGTAAAACTGGTAGTTATTTCGACCTTGACTTTTGGCGTGATACATCGCCAAATCAGATTTTTTAATCAAACTATCCGCGTGAGTTGCATCGTTGGGGTAAATGGCTATGCCGATGGAAGTTCCGACATAAATATCTTTTTCACCCAGTAAAAAAGCCTCCTCGAAACAGCCCATAATGCGCTCCGTGGCCTCTATAATCGACGTTTTCCCCTCTACGCCTTCTAGTAGCACGACAAATTCGTCTCCTCCTAAGCGCGCCAGCGTATCCCGCTCCCGAATAATAGACTGAATACGTGTCGAGACCATCTTTAAAAGCTCATCGCCAATATCGTGCCCCATGCTGTCATTCACATATTTAAAGCCATCCAAGTCTAAAAATAAAACGCCCAGTGCTTCACCGCTACGCTTAGTGCTGGCAATCGCTTGTTCGAGGCGATCAAACAATAGAGCTCGATTAGGCAAACCCGTTAACAGGTCATGGCTAGCATTGTGCGTGGCTACTCGCTCGCTCTTCTTCAAATCGGTAACATTCAGACCACTCCATACTCGCCCCTTCACTACACCTTCATCAGACAGCTGGGGCTTGGAGTGAAACTGTAAAAACCGTCCGTCCTTGAATTCAACCAATATATGGGTTTCATTGGTTCTTTCCTTTAAATCCTGCATTATGCTTTCTACAGTTTTACGAGGATTCATTACATTTCGGTAGAGGTAAAAAATAAATTTTTTATAGCTAAAGTTCACTAGTTGGTTGTGGCTCAGACCTAACATGTCCATCGCAGCCTGATTAAAGATGTCTGGAACACCTTCATTATTCATGAACATCACGCCGTCGTGAGCTAGATCTAGAATAGTGCCAACAAGAAAGAGTGATTGTTCGATATCCCCTTTGGCGTCTTCCAAGTCAATTAATTGCGCGCCCAGCTGTTCACGTTGTGCGCCCAGCTCGTCATAAGCAATGCTCAGAGACATCTCTAAATCTAAACTGTTTTCTTCTGCCTCGTGATAAGACGCACTAACAATGTCGAGGAACCTAGGGTCTATGCCCCCCTCCACACCGGTCTCAGCAAGATATTGCTCTACTTGTTCTTTTAGCAGCTTATGCATTCCAACCCCATTTACATCAACTGCCGCAAGCCCTGCTGACAACTTAATCAGATTTTTTATATAGCTTAAGCATACACTTACCAAATACAGCCCGTAAACACCATTGATAAGCCTTATGACACAGCTCTTCTAATATTTTTCCTTAAGCGGGGTATTGCATCTCTGTATAGTGACTTACGCGTTTGCGCATAGGCTTTTACAGCCTACACTCACGGGGTTGCGTATTTCATGTGAGCTTCCACGCAGGAGCATGGGGGCGAATAGCTTTATTGACCTCTTTATGGTTATTATTTACCGCTCTCAAGCGGTTGTTATAATGCCATCAGCAAGCCAATCATCCTTAAATAAATTCGCCTCTTCTAGAACTAGCTCAAGCCGCAGAGCTTTTAACTCCGTCGAATGAGCCTTGTCATCATTATCCTCTAAAAGAGCATCCAACAGGCCCTCTGCGATATAGCGAAGCTGCGCGTTTTCTACTTGTTTACATTGGTGTATGAAATCGGAAACAAATTCATTCGCTGCCAAATCAACCGACCTGCCTGTGATTTTATATAAAAATTCTTTGGCGAATAAAAGCTTAATCATCGTTTTTTGTGACATGTGGTAATACATACAGCATTCCTTAATTAATTATTTTTATTAGAGAAACAAAACTAGCACCACATAAAATAAATTCAACCCAATATAAGTAAAAACCACTCTTCAGTATGCATTTTTTGATTAATAAACAATAATTTTTTCTGAATGTGAAAATAAAAACAACCCACTGTAAATACAATGTAAATTTTCATCCAAATATGAACATTTTATGTTTAAGAGAAAAGTATCGGGCTTATGCGGATAGGCTTATTATCAAGGTGCCCCGGTAAGCTGCTCTTTTCTTTTTGCATTTGCCCTGCTCCACAAGAGCTATTAAAGTTATATGATTTTCGGCCTACTAACTATTATGAGATACAACATGCTCAACTTAGCCCAATGGGGCGTTAAATTGCCACCGTATTGCTCGCTATTTGTCTGAGCGAAAGCGGC
>CAZBWS010000130.1:0-2600 GCA_964495705.1 uncultured Gammaproteobacteria bacterium | reverse complement strand
GGGATGGACTATGGCCGTGGATTCAGTGGGGAATTTGTTGTTGGAGAGGTAGGGCTGGCGGTAATGCTTTGGTTGCTGCTGGTTATAAATTTTTCTTATATTCGGTTTTTCGTTTAGTCTCTGGCAAAATAACTGCATGGATATTATCCATAGTTTCAATTGCTTGTTCTTCTGACTCAAAAAAATAACCATCGTTACCATTTATAGTGAATCGAGTCTACTTACCTAGGCACTCCAAACGCGCACCCTGCTGGAATAGAATGCCATCCAAAACCGGAAAGGTGTGCAGGCCCTGCTGGTGAGAATGCGCACTCAAAAAAACTAGCATGCTTAATCAGCAGCGAGTGAATCTCTAAGGTTTTTTAATGAATTTTTTATATACTCTAATATGTTGCTATTTTTTTCTTTGAACAACAATGGCTCTAAGCATTGAATGAAAATTGATATTCCATCTTCATCAAAAACATGGTGATTATGTGAAATTGTATTTACCATACTGGCTCTTACATAGTAATCATCAGAAACAAGCATTTTTTTTATATCATTTAAAAAATCATCATACCCTAAAGAATAAAAAGTAAATGCAGCAGAGACTTGCTCTAAACTTTTCATACTTGAATAGCGATCTAAAGCCTATCTAAATAATCATGAATAATAAGGGTAGCACCTAAATTCGCAGTAGAGCGAACAAGAGGATCTGAATCATTCAAAGAAGACTGACAAAATGTGTCAAATGTCTTGTTATCTAAATCAACACTAAGCCCTTCTAGACATTCCACTCTAACCAAATAATTTTCATCTTTAGAGCCTCGTTTATTTATTTCTTCAATATTATCTACATCAATATCAGAAGAAATAACATTCAACGCATGAAAAGCATCATACCGATCACATTCATTACCATTTCTTGACATCTCGAGAAGAAAATCAATACCATCGTTAGTAGGCTTTCTTCTAATAGCTGCTATTTTTTTAGGTATTAAGTCATCTCCATCTAAAATTTCTCTCAACAAATCCGCTTGTACAGGAGTCAATAAAGAAAGATCTCCATTACTCGACTCGGCCCATTCCATTATAGAAAGCTCATCAGAATTTAATGTAAATTTATCGCCTAAAAGAGATAAAACAAGTTTTTTTTGTTTCTCATTAAAAGCCCTCAAAACAAGTGCATCCTCACATAAACATATCGGATCACTCTGCATATACTGCCCAAGTGACGGGTTGTAATCCCTAAAGTAGTTGTATTCTAATTTAGATTACGAACCGCACCTCGGGTTATACGCGCTGCGCTATTTTTATGGTTTTCTTGCTCCTGTAATTTCCTGCGCTGCCACATCAAATGTGTACACGCCGTTCAAATCCTCGCCTAACCTTTTAGCTACCAGCTTCGCTTTATTAACTATTAACGCATCTGCAAAATCCGCTTGTTTCGACTTCCCCTTCTTTTTAAGAACAGGGGCTTTACGGAAATCGCGCAATGCACTCCACACAGCCTGACCATCTTCGAAGCGAATATTAGGTTCCTCAACTAAAGAATTCACCACTTCTGCGATGCTGTCATGATCCACTTTGAACCTTTTACCTTTCAGAGTCCAGACCGTCTCAACTAGAACGGTATCGGTAAGCAATACCTTTTCTTCACCATTAATCAAAGCTGCTGCTTTTTCAGACTGTACCGCATCATCATCCAACAAGTAACGGAGCAATACATTCGTATCAATAGCGATCACGATAGCGCGCTTTGCAGTGACTCTTCTTCGGACACTGACTTATCTGCCTTAATGCCCTTAAGCACGCCTCTGGCGGCACCAGCGACCTTTTTCACGATAGAGATATGCCCATCATTGTCGACATAGCTCTCATACTCATCACCCGCTTCAATACCTGCCGCCCTGCATTGATCAACAGGCAATGTAATTTGTCTTTTCGAACTAACCTTTGGCATACCAATAATCCTTACTAATCTGTGTTTAGTAAAGATTATAGCTCTTTCTTTTCAAATATCCAATTAGTAAAGAATATAGAGTTGCTACATTATTTTCAAAAGCGCCTGAAATTTAGGTAAAGCTAACAGCGCCTATGGCACACCCTTCCGGTTTTGGCAGGCAAAGCAAACCAGCACGCATAGGCAAAGTTACTTATGAAACCGTGGTCTGTCCCTGTTTGTTTTACTTTGTACCGTTATATTGAACTCAATCCAGTGAGAGCCGGGATGGTTGCTGATCCTGGTGACTACGGTTGGTCTAGCTATGCTTGTAATGTATTGGGTTTAAAAACAGAACTGTAAACGCTTCATCCATTATATTTGGCATTAGGTGCTCAGGAGCGTGAGCGATTTAAAGCATACCAAGCATTATTTAAGCAGTGTGTTGAAGGTGGGCTACTCGAGGAAATCAGGCTGTACTCAAATAAAGGTTTGGCTTTAGGTAGTGAAAAATTTATAAAGGAAATAGAAGGTTTAACGGGTGAAAGGGTTTCGGCCAAAACAGCGGGCAGGCCGAGGGCTCGAAAAGAGTGATTTTATTTTACTCTGCCCCCAGTTTTTATCGAGGAAATTGGGCATGAAACGATCAGGTAAACGGTAAAAAGCTATTTTACGC
>CAZBWS010000129.1:0-2607 GCA_964495705.1 uncultured Gammaproteobacteria bacterium | reverse complement strand
CCAAAATGGAAACTACCGTAGCAAGTTCACTTACACCAGGTATTTGAGAACTATTAGCCAACTCTTTAGCAGACTCAAATACAGCACGACCCATGCCTATGTCCGTCGACCTTTTTTCGTGTCCATCAATTACCAAGGTAGAATCTGATGTAGTCAAATTGGCAGTTGTTTCTTCTGGTAAAGAACCATCTTCAATATCACCTTGTTTAGTCGATTCAGATTTACGCCTCCTCATAAACACGATTGCCCCGATAAGAACCACCACGGCAATCGAAGATGAAATCCCAATAACTGTGGAAGTCGAAGACGATGTTTCCGTTCTTGACACCAATGGAGAGGGTGTAGTCTCTTCCGCAATTGATGTTGGCGAGGGTGTAGTCTCTTCCACAATTGTGTCTTCGGGTGTAGACTCTTCCGATGTATTCGATGAAATCCCAATAATTGTGGGCGAGGGTGTAGCCTCTTCCGCAATTGATGTTGGAGAGGGTGTAGACTCTTCCTCAATTGTGTCTTCGGGTGTAGACTCTTCCTCAATTGTGTCTTCGGGTGTAGACTCTTCCTCAATTGTGTCTTCGGGTGTAGACTCAGTTGTACAAGAATAACTACTATCCAAATGATCAAGAACATCATCTGGTGTACAAGGAGACACAGACAATTCCTCCAACAACGTCAACCCACTGAAAGTACCACTATCTATGGTTACAAAGTTGTTGTCATTCAAATGCAAAGTGGTAATTCTCGTCAAATGATCAAAAACCCCATCCGGTAGAGCGGTTAAACTGTTTTTTTGTAAAAACAGACTAATAAGATTCGGCGTATTATCAAAGATCCCATCCGGTAGATAGGTTAGACTGTTGTCATTTAAAGTAATATATATAAGATCCGGCGAATTATCAAAGATCCCATCCGGTAGATCGGTTAGACTGTTGTCATCTAAAAGAAGATATACAAGACCCTTCGAATCAAAGATCCCATTCGGTAGATCGGTTATACTATTGGACCCTAAATCAAGAGATCTCATAACCGTAAAAAGATCAAATAACCCATCAAAGAACCCATCCGGTATAGAGGTTAGACTGTTGTTACGTAAAGAAATAAGAGTCCCCTTCGTCAGGCATGATGACATATCCTCCCAGTCTCCATCTATTAAACCACAATCATTTAGTTTCACTTCAAATTTAACATCATCACACCTGTAGTCAGAGCTATCAGGGTCTAGGCACGAATTAAGCGCCAATACACCAGGAATAAGAAGGAGGAGGATGATGAAGGTCTTCATTTTACACTTTCCATATATATAAAAATGTTGTGAGAGCTTTTGCAGGGTGCAATTTGTTTTTTGATTATTTTTTTGATTATTTAACATAATTATTACATAAAAATAGGTATAATTATGTAAAAAATGCCTCCAACCGGGATCGATAATTTGAGACAATCAATTCATAAAATATGCAACAATATGCAACAATACGGAGCGGGAAAATAAAAAATATTTTTTAAAAAAATAATTTTATAAAAAAAGTTTCAGAGATTATCAGATCAGATCATGTGCTCAGTGGTTTGTATTTTTAATTAAATAATCTTTTTTAAATAATATTTTTATAATTAATCGAAAGTTATTTATTTTTAGTTTTTGATAACACACACCCCTAAACACAATCACAACATGCCTTTCTGCGAAAGATGTGGGAGAAACTCACATGTTGCCGACGGGTGTTATGCCAAAAGAGACATAAATAATGATATTATACAAGATGGTCCAGAACGAGGAGTATATGTCCTAGAATTATCAGCAGGTAATTTTTACATTGGAAAATCAGAGGATATCGAATCCCGCATTTCTCAGCATGAAAAGGGTTCTGGTGCAACATGGACGAAGGTGCACCCTATTGTCAGAAGAGTGGAACCCATTACCCAAGAAATGGAAGATTTAGAAAGTTGGGAAAGAATTGAGACGCTTGAATTGGCTCATATGCATGGAATTGAGAAAGTTCGTGGTCATACGTGGACACAAATCATTCTTACAGAACAAAAGAAAAAAGAATTTACAAGTCAGATCAGGGAAAGGAAAGATCTTTGTAGGAAATGTGGATCTCCTGATCATATGATTTCTTCGTGTAGGTTTAAGAAGAAGGCACCAGAACCAGAGACTAAACCTAAATATAATAGGTTCAAGAAGAAGGCACCGGAGCCAGAGACTAAACCTAAATATAATAGGTTCAAGAAGAAGGCACCTGAGCCAGGTAATAAACCTAAATATAATAGGTTCAAGAAGAAGGCACCGGAGACAGAATCAGAATCAGAATCAGAATCAGAATCAGAATCAGAATCAGAATCTGAGACAGAATATGAACCTAAAAGGTATAAGATGTATAATCGTAAACCGTATAGTAAGTATAATATGTACAGGAGGTAACCATTTTACTATGACTTAACACATATGGTCATCCACGGGTCCATATAATTGATTATATGCCACAATTATACCAATAAGAACAGTAAAGAGATTTCAAATGGACATTTCCCCTGGGAATCCTTTCGAATATGGACATTTTTCGTCTTTCAAATAGACATTTTCCTTAGATCTTTCAAATATGGACGTTTTTT
>CAZBWS010000128.1:0-2764 GCA_964495705.1 uncultured Gammaproteobacteria bacterium | reverse complement strand
TGGTTGGCGAACAATTGCACCCCGAAGTGAAAAAAAGCTATGCGCAGTTGTGGGATGAGTTTAGCGGAGAAAAACAGGGTTTGGCCGTGGTTTCCCTGTCGTGAAGACCGTTTATAAGGCTATAGCCTATTCGGCTTTGGTTTTTCCTGGGTCTGGGTACTTTGTGTTGCAGCGGCCTCGGCGTGCAATAGCATCAATGCTATTGTGTACTGCGGCTTTTACTGTGCTGATGTTTGAAGCTTTTGCGAAAGCGAATGTACTAGCAGAAAAAATCGTTTACGGCGAAATACCCTATGACATTAACGTTATCCGCAAGCTAATCCCGAGTACCCTTGGGGTTGTGCCTGAAAACTGCCTTTTGGCTGCCACGGCTTTAATTTTTGCCGTATGGTTTGTTAGTTGTGTGGATGCCTATAGAATAGGTCGTAGTAACGGGGATAGCTAACTCCCTTAATGATAGTCAATATACAGGATGGAAAAATGGAAAACACAGTAGGAATTGAAAGCGCTCAAAGTACGGAAGCGAATAATTCTCGTAAAACGGTAGACTTTGAGTTTAAGGGAGATGGTCTTGAATACTTTAAAATATGGATAGTGAATGTCATGCTGACTATTGTTACCTTGGGTATTTATTCCGCTTGGGCCAAAGTAAGAAATAATCAATATTTTCATTCAAATACGTATCTGGAAAATATTAATTTTCGATATTTAGCCGAACCATTACAAATTCTGAAAGGGCGAATTATTGCGATTATTGCCTTTATTGTTTATTCCGTCACCGCCTCGCTGGACCCTACCTTAGCTGTAGCTATGGCTGTTACCCTGTTGCTGGCGATGCCTTACTTTATTAATCAGTCGCTTGCTTTCAACTTTCGTATGTCCGCATACAGGAATATTCAATTTCGCTTCTCCGCTACCTACTTGCAGGCATTTATGGTGCTTTTTGTGTGGCCTATTATTGGCGTGCTCAGTATTGGTTTGCTGTACCCGCTAGCGCTGAAGAAAATGCATGAATATATAGTAGGCAATGCCAAATATGGCACGGCACCTTTTAGCTTTAAGGCAGAGCTTAAAGATTATTACATTATTTTATTAACCATATTAGGCATCGGCTTGATGATGGGTTTACCTGCCTGGGGCATTGGCGCATTAGTGCCTGACTTGGCTTTTATGTCTATTGCGATTGTGGCGGTGATGTATTTCGGCATTATTATTTATAGTATGGTGGCTATGTATAACCTGTTTTATTGCAGCATCGCATTACAAGAGCATCAGCTGAAAGCCCATATTACGATGGCCGGCATGGCAAAGGTGATCTTGCTGAACGCGTTTTTCACTTTGATTACACTGGGTTTATATATCCCTGCTGCTAAAGTTCGTATGACGCGCTATATCTGTTCTTGCATTGAGTTGGATGTGGCTGGCTCACTGGATGGTTTTTCAGCAGCAGAGCGAACTAAGGTTAGCGCTTTAGGTGAGGAGTTTGGCGAAGTATTCGACTTCGGCTTGTAAGCACTGTGTCGGGGAGCCAAAAAATAGCCGGCCTTTATTACAGTGGCTCCCACTCAGGCCAGCAAACTGCCTGCCTTCATTATTCCGGTGCACAGGATTATATGACCTGTGTCTTTGCTCTAGACTCCGAAGTGGAGGGCAGCAGTGCGCTTTTATTGCAGGTACCTACAGCAGAAGTGCGCATTACTCCGCGTCTTGGTGGCACGCCAAGGGAAATAGCCCTAGGTGATGCCCTGTTTGTCAGCGAAGAACATTCGGCTGTTGAGCAGTTCGCCGATTACCTGGGCCAAGGTCAATCAGCTTCTATGCTGCACAACATCGAGTCTAAGCTACGTTACGTCTTTGTTGCGGTCGCGATGACAGCGCTGTTTGCCTACTGGTTTGTAACTACGGGCATGCCAGCATCAGCTAAATGGTTGGCTTTTAATTTACCAAGTATTAGCAGTGAATACATGGGTGGCACGCTTGCCTTGTTGGATGAAACCCACTTAGAACCGTCTGCTCTTGATGAGGCTCGCCAGCAGCATATACAAGATCTTGTCGAGCCTTATCGTTTACAGCATGAGCACTTAAATGCGCAACTACACTTTCGTTCGGGTATGGCAGCCAATGCGCTGGCCATGCCAGGTGGCGATATTGTGTTCACCGATGATTTTGTGAAGTTGGTGCAGGCCGACCAAGAGTTGGTCGCCGTTTACTTCCACGAGCTTGGGCACTTACAGCACAAGCATATGACTCGCCGCCTGATTCAAGGCTCTATGCTGACAGTGGCCTTATTGATGATTACGGGAGACATTGACTCCTTTGATTTGTTAACGGGTATCCCCACATTGTTACTTGACCTGTCTTATTCAAGAGAGTTTGAAGTCGAGGCTGACAGTTATGCTTTGGAGCAGATGCATATTGCTGAAATACCCTTGGAGCACTTTTCTACTGTAATGCAGCGTTTGGAAGACTATTACCAAGAAAAAGATTCAGCTAATGAAGCTGATGCGCCCTCTGAAAGTGGAGACAAGCCGTCGAGTGAGCCCTTATTTTCACTACCCAGTTTTTTATCTACCCATCCTGCAACGCACGAGCGGATAAAGCATTCTCATCGTATGATTGAACAATACCAGCAGAAACGAGATTAATAGTCGCATTGAGATAGAAGTATTTTTCCATTTGAGGGCTGTAATAAAAATGTAGTAAATATTACATATTGTAATATTTGTGACATATTGAGCCTATAATATGCGCCGCATTATGCAAT
>CAZBWS010000127.1:0-2769 GCA_964495705.1 uncultured Gammaproteobacteria bacterium | reverse complement strand
GGGCTATGTAACCGCTTAGCTAACCAACTTGCTAAAGACTGTAAAGGCTTGGTCAGCCTACTGATATCAGTACATTGCTCACCCTGGATGACCGTAAAGGTTAACCATTCAGCAATGACCTCCTGTGCCTTTGACTCTCCTTCATTCTCAGTAAAGTCATTGATAGCATCCTGCCATAACTCACCGCCGACTCCGGGTTGTGAAGCGACAGCCTCAGCTAGGCGGTAACGCAGTCTTGCGGGTATAGGTGATAGTGGGTGAGATAAGTATTGTAGGAGTACATCTACATCTAATGGCCCCCACTGTAAGGCCATATAGAGAGGAAGCACTTGCAACGCAGGTCGGTGCTCACTGGCCGAACTCATATTTTGAGCAGGCAAACCAGCCTCTATTAGGGCCTGTTCAAGTAAATCAGCATTATTAGCAGCCAAAATAGCCACGCTGCCCTCCCCTGCCTCTAAGTAGCGAGCAAGCCATTGAGCCGATACTAAGCTATCAGATGCCTTAACCAATAAAGCACTTGCTTCGTTGTCAGTCGCTTCAGCGGGAGTATTGTTGAGCAAGCTAGCTTGAATACTTTGAATAGCCTCAGCTATGCCTCTTGCCTGGGGCAGAGTAACATTTATCTCAACACCCGACTCGCGAAGTGAACACCACAGCTCTTTCCATGCCTTGGCCCACAATACTTCTTCAGTAAGGAGTGTGACTTTCTCTAAGCCTGTTTTCTGGCTTTCTAGCGCCGACTTTATTGTAGAGATACGCTGAGCGGTGTTGTCTGCAATAGTATCCTTAGCTACAGCGTCTGCTGCCGCCAAATCAGACAGTCGCTTCTCTGTAGAGTGAACGTTCGCAGCCCACCCCTGTTCGTATAAGCTATCGCGCCAATCCAATAATGACTCGGCTACCGTATAGGCGTCGCTTTCTACTAATGAGCGAGTGTAAAACCGATGACCATCATCAGCAGACTTCAGTGCTTGCATGTAAGCCAGCACCCTGAGTGTATAGGCTTCACTGGGGCTTGATAGGCCAAGTTGCGTTTCAAGAACGTCAAGCAGGCCTTCACGCCCCAAAACCCAATGTCCAAGGGGGAGTGATGCGGTTAAGGCATGAGCACTTTCAGATGATTCACTGACAAAAAGGTGCATTTAGCTAGCTTCCTTATTTTTATAATATCTAATTTGGCAGGAATCCTACCGCAATACGAACAACATTCACAAAGTTATTTTATTAACCAGTAGCGACATTATACGTCGTCAGAAAAACACTTTTATTCCCATAAAGTTAACCGCATCTAAATGGTCTTTTCACGTCCCTAACCAAACAAAGCCACACTATTACTCGCAAATACGACATTAAATGTCGCCATGCTCGTTAATATTTCCAACCTCCAAGAGGCGCGTAATATGTATATAGACACCGGTGAAAATGAGCACAGTAGATTTAATCCCTACACCACTAAAAACCCTAGCCTCACCATGCCTAAATATTATTGCAATGCGGGTGAAAGCAAAGAAGTACGCTATGCAGATGAAGAATGGATCGCTTGCATGTTAAATATTTTGAACGAAGAAAGCAGAAACAATGCCGCGATAAAGTATTCAATACTCTACAGAGAGGCTTACTTACATACCTCAAACCCGCTAAAGAAAGAAAGTACGGCTCGATTTACTGCCAACGAATACATAAGATCTATTGCCGATGAGCAAAGAGAAAATGGTACTGCTGCGGTATTTAACAAGTCAGCAAAATCTTGGGAAGTAGCAGCACATATACAAACCTATCCAGATGACATACTTAACTTTGAAGACCCGCACTACATATACGTTGAGATGGCAGTAGCAGCCAACCCATCAATCCTATTTGAGCTTCATGACCCTGGATACTGGTTAGTTGAAGAAACTATTGTAAATAACCCACAGCTTACAGTCGAAGCTATTAGTCACTTTAAGTATAACCACTTATTAATACTACTGGTCATAGACGAAAACCCAGCTTTGAAATATGACATCATCACGGCACTTCAAGAAGCAGGAGACCATTGGTTATGTAAAATCATCGAAAATACTCCCACAACTTGACCATCGCTAAGGTGTCTAGCTCACAGTACTTCAATAACTGTTCTCTAATTTCTTCTTTTCGAGCCAATGCTACCGTAGGTGAAATAGCTTCCGCAAAAGCATCCATTGCCATCCCTCCATCCTTAACGCCTTCAAGGTTTTCATATCGCAACTCAGGCGCTACCGTTGGCAGTACAGCCTTTATACTCCAGCTACCATGCTGATCGGGGTGATAATAGTACTTACGTGTAATATCTAGTAGATCTACTATCCGATCATTAATCGCCAATAAACGTTCAGAATATTCTGGATATTCAGCTGCCAACTCTTTTATTCTGCCTTTCTCAAAGCCTTTGTTGTACACATAGACAGGACCACTGTTGCCGCAACACCCCACTAACTCTCGTACAAAGGCTTCTCGAGGGTCGTCGCCCGACAAATCTAAAAACTCATCATGCTGCAGATCACCAGTCTCATTGAGTACGTGTACGCTAAATTGAAACGTCACTTGCTGAAAGGGTCGAGTACCCGCCCATCGAGGAATCGCTAGATTTATCGTCTCAAAATCAATGAAATACGCGGGGTACTCCTGCTCTCCTAGAAACGCTCTTGCACTATCGTAGTCGCAGTAGACCTCCCCTTTTAATGTAGCTTCCTTGTGTAATCCCCCCGAAAAAAAGTATCAGTCATAAGTAGAAAATTCTCGTACACT
>CAZBWS010000126.1:0-2868 GCA_964495705.1 uncultured Gammaproteobacteria bacterium | reverse complement strand
CTCTTGTAGAGTACCCCATGCCTTGGCTGCACCTGCCTATTCAGGATATGAATCCACCAGGGGATGCTTTTGAGCAAGGGTGGAAAAAACACAAACAGCGTATTATTCAGTACCTGCAGGCGGGTGAGGATATTGTTCTACATTGCCGTGGTGGCCTAGGTCGTACAGGAATGATCGCAGCAAGAATACTTGTGGAAATGGGAGAGGAGTCTACAAGTGCAGTGGGTAGAGTTAGGGCTGCTCGAGAAAGGACTAGCGAGGCTTGTGCGCAGGAGCAGTACATCTTGAATGGGGAATGGGATGCACAATGAGTTCAAGCCAGGGTTTAGACTGTCAATCACAGACTTTTTCTTGTTCTGTAATGTGGTCAGGGTGTCCCGTGTCCTCGAGTTGATATGGGCCTCTAGCTTTACAGTGCTTTGTATCGCTGCGTTGCACCTTGAAGTGGCCCCACTGTGGGCTGTATTTGTAGTATCGCTATTGCTAACTACCGTCTTAGTTGGGCTTGAACTGCGCAAGCCGTCATATCACGGTGTTGCTTGGCGGAAGCTTAATCCAGGGCTAAAGTCTTGGTTTGAAAAAAGACTTTCAAAAAAGATCTAAATAATATTTGACACACATAGTGTCACTATGACACTATGTGCCCATGCTAAGTATTTAGGTGGGATTCACCGAGATACAGACATAATACGCGAACCGGGATAGACCCAGTTTCCGCCAACTAACAGCAAGGGGTTTGCTGCAATGAAAAAAGAATACGACTTTCTCGTCTTTATCGGCCGTTTTCAACCATTTCACATGGGGCATATGGCCGTCATCGAGGCAGGCTTGCAGCAAGCAGAACAGTTAATTGTATTATGCGGATCTGCTCATCAGCCACGCTCTGTACGCAACCCTTGGTCTATTGCCGAACGTGAAGCCATGATTCGTGGTGCGATTGGCTCAGCTGAAAGCGAGCGTATACACATCGCTCCCTTGATGGACATTGTCTACAACGATGAATCTTGGGTTAGAAATGTACAGGCGACTGTTAACGGCTTAGTGACTGCTCACCACGGCGTTCCTCACAAGGCCGCCAAAGTGGGGTTGATTGGTCATAGTAAAGATCAGAGCTCTTTCTACTTAAACTTGTTCCCACAGTGGGGTGCTGTTCAAGTAGGCAACTATAAAGGCTTAAGCGCGACTCCAATCAGGCAAGCAGTTTTTGCGGAGCAAGGCGAAGCCTACGTAGCAGGGAAAGTGGCAGAAGTTGTCCCTGAAAGCGTACAGAAGGGTTTAGCAGAATACGTAAAAACAGACGTTTACAAAGAAACTAAAGAAGAACACGCCTTTGTAGACAAGTACAAGCAAGCCTGGGAAGCAGCACCATACGCACCTACGTTTGTAACGGTTGATGCAGTCGTCGTACAAAGTGGCCACGTATTGATGGTAGAACGCAAAGCCCGACCTGGAAAAGGTTTGATGGCATTGCCCGGTGGCTTTGTAGACGGCAATGAGAAATTGATCGATGCCTGCTTAAGAGAGTTAAGAGAAGAGACTCGATTAAAAGTACCAGCCCCGGTTTTAAAGGGCTCCATCAAAGACCAGCAAGTTTTTGATGACCCACATAGATCAGCAAGAGGTAGAACCATTACACATGCGTTTTACATTGAGTTAGCACCTAGCAGTGACTTACCCAAGGTAAAAGGTGGCGATGACGCTAAGCATGCGAAATGGGTTCCATTTGCTGAATTAGATCCAAACCAGATATTTGAAGATCACTACTTCATTATCCAAGAAATGACCGGCATGTAAGTGCCCTGAAAATAGATTAGCTCAACGAAGGTAGATAGACTGCCTTCTAAACAAAAAAGACAGGAGGATTTCCGTCATGAATAACAACATCATCTTAAATGCTGACAGCTATAAGGCATCTCACTATCTACAGTACCCTCAAGGTACTACACAGGTTTCTAGCTATATAGAAGCACGCGGTGGCAAGTTTAAAGAAGCGGTCTTCTTTGGTTTACAGATGTTTATCAAGGAGTACTTAACTAAGCCCATCACTCAAGAATATGTAGACGAAGCGAAAATCATTATGGAAGCCCACGGCGTTCCGTTTAATGAAGACGGCTGGAACTACATTGTTGAGAAGTACGACGGTTACTTGCCCATAGAAATCCAAGCGATTCCTGAAGGTACTGTAATCCCCGTACAAAACGCGATGGTTCAGGTCATCAATACTGATCCAAAGTGTGCTTGGTTGACTAGCTATGTCGAGACAGCGTTGTTAAGAGCGGTATGGTACCCAACAACGGTGGCCACTGTTTCTTATAACTGCCGCAAGGCCATTATGCAGTACTTAGAAGAGACTGCGGATAATACTGATGGCATCGGTTTTAAGTTACACGATTTTGGCGCACGTGGAGCCACTAGTGAAGAAGCTGCCGCCTTGGGTGGTGCTGCAAACTTGGTGAACTTCATGGGCACTGACACTATCAGCGGAATTTTAGCGGCTCGCCGTTACTACAATGCGGATATGCCAGGATTCAGCATCCCCGCCGCTGAGCACAGCACAATCACAAGCTGGGGACGCGATAACGAAGCCCAGGCCTATGCCAATATGTTGGAACAGTTTGCAGGCCCCGATAAGTTGGTAGCGGTAGTGAGCGATTCTTATGACTTGTGGAATGCCATCGATAACATCTGGGGCGACGAGTTGAAAGAAAAGGTGGAAGCGACTGGGGGCACTTTGGTAGTGCGCCCAGACAGCGGAGACCCAGTGGAAATCGTCACCGAAACTATCGAACGCCTAATGAAGAAGTTCGGTTATGAGGTGAACGACAAAGGCTATCGGGTATTACCTGCTTGCATCCGGGTGATACAAGG
>CAZBWS010000125.1:0-2926 GCA_964495705.1 uncultured Gammaproteobacteria bacterium | reverse complement strand
TCCAAGACACCACTGCTCATGCCGACCCCTGCTGCACTAATATCAAGGATGGCCGTTGAATCGACCTGTAGGGCGTTGCCATTTAAATTCAAGTTACCCCCAAGCCAAGAACCCACGCCAGAGAGTGCAATATTGCTTGTGGAATCTATATCCCCCAAAATTGTCAAATTTTGCGTAGCCAAACTGCCAGCGGCACCATTGAGTGTGGCGCCATTGAGCACGCTGTTTGCGACAACATTAAGCGTGCCCGCCGAGGTCAATGTGCCCATCAAATTTAAATTATTAAGCACATTGTGGGAGCCTCCATCGGTGAGCAAAGCTGCCCCAGAATTAACAACAATATCGCCAATATTACTGCCCGCATTCAATTCAAGCTGGCCGCCATCAACACTCAGTGTACCCGAGAGGTTTATACCCTGATTGAATACCGTGTTTGAATTGCTCACAACAGACCCATTACTGGAGGCGCTGAGCGTGCCATTAAAGATTTGGTCGGTCGTAATTGACAGTGTTGAATTGTTGCCAAGGTCAATGCCCCCTGTATAGTTAGAGCCCGTGCCTGACAGAGTAAGCGTGGAGGCAGCGCCTAACTGCACCGAACTCCCCATCGCACTGGATACCGAACCGGCTAACACACGGTCATTATCAAAGGCCAGTACCCCCCCCGTGTCGACGCTGTAAATCGCATCATCACTATTGCCCGCTTCCGATGTAGCCCCTATTCTCAACGTGCCTGCATTGGCATCCACCGCTGCTGTGCCGCCGGTATTATTGAGCAATGCGGATAGGTTAGTCACACCTGTTCCAGAGAGTCCAATACTCCCTTGGTTGCTAATCACCCCCAAGCTATCAGAGCTAATGATATTGCCCTGGGCAATGGATAAGCCCGGAGATGAAGAGCCGATGATTAAATTGCCGCCGGAAATAATATCGAGATCGCCACTGGCATTGAGCGTCGCATCGAACACATCTAAATCAGCGGACAATGTTTTGATCGCGGTGCCCGTGAACATGGCCGTAGAGGCCGACGTCGCTACCGATAAGTTGCCGCCTTCAAAATTAAAATTATTCACTGTGACAGGTGTGGATGATGAGCCTGCAACATTGCCTGCCGTCAGAGTGAGTGTTTCAACCGTATTCATAGAGCCATTTAAATTTAAATTGCCGCCCGTCACATTAATAGCTGCCGTATAGTTTAAATCACTGGCGGTCAGGTCACCTCCCACAACAACATCCAAGTCTTTAGTACTGCTCAGATCTGCGCCCGCTATACTGACCAATGTATCCACATTAATATTATTTGCCGCGCTGGAGTTCGCATCCAGATTGATAACACCAGACGTTGCCACCACGCCGCCAAACCAGTTTGCCGCGTTACTCCAGTTATCGTCACCGCCTAGCCCCGACCAATTTGCAATATTGCTATCAATATTGAATAGCGTTGCGGCGACAATGCCCTGATCGGCGGCCGCAGTCACCGAGATTAAATTACACGCTGGGCAAGCCCCTGATCGATTGACTTCAACAGTGCCATTAGCTGCCTTGATAAGAGCATCCGCAGTCGCACCTGCCGTTAAGAAAATATTATTAGTCGTAATATTCACATTGTCTGATAATGATTCTAAAACGGCATCTGCCGCCGCCGAGGGGCCTGCGGCTAGATTAACATCACCCGTGGCATTGATGGTTATATTGCCGTTGGCAGACAAGCCAGTAGCGACCCCCGTAGACGTCAAGTTCACATCGTTCGCATTGACTAAAACCGTGGTGCTCGCTTGAGCCTGTGCATCCACTATACTCACGCTGCCCGAGCCCGCCTCTAATTCCAAGCTGCCTGCACTAACATTAATAGGGCCTGTCACTGTCAAGCCACTGCCACCTGACTCCAGGCGAACATCCCCCGTTGCTCCTGTGGTCAGCAAATTCTGTACAGTTAAGCTGTTTGAGCTCGTAATGTTTATATCACTGTTCGCTTGTGCACTGAGAATGGAGATGGCTGTATTATTGATGTCAATCAAACCAGAACTAGACAAGAGGTCTAACTCGGTGCCTGAGAGGAGCCCTGCAGTCTGAATGATATTCCTGTTAGCGGATAGCATCACATTGTTGCTCGCAGCATTAACATCACCCCCTAATAACAAGTCCTCTCCACTTAATACCGCGACATCTCCAGCTATTGTCGTTAATAGCCCTGAAGAAATATTGCCCCCGCTTGCCGCATTATCAATCGTGATATTACCGCCCAAGGCATTATTGCTTGCATCGATCACTAGCGCTTGCCCATTCACGATATTAATATCACCTGTGCCATTATTAGTCACAGCCACAGAGGATAGGCTATTCATTGCAATATTTAAGTCAACGCCGCCATCGGCCACAAGTGTCAACAAGCCATCAATACTCATATTGCCCGACTGAGTAATAGCTCCACCTGACATCACAGTTGCCGCTGCGGCTGTTTCAAGCTGGCTTATATCAGTGGCCGCCAAGTTATGAACATTAATGACACCCGTTGATTTTATAGCTCCATCCAGAGTATGTACCTCTAGCGCACCATTAAAGTTATTATTAGTATTGCTAATATCAACATTAGCACCACCTACTGCATTGGTAATTATTTTTACGCCTGTAGCCAAAATCGCATCTTCGGAGCCCAGCCCTTGGGTAATCGCACCGCCGGCTTCTAAGTCAATAAAATTATTTGTCTGTATGGCCTGCTGCCCTGCACTCAATCCAACCGATGCAATTTCAAAGCCATTTTTCTCCTTAACAAGTATTGACCCAGAACTCGATAAATTTCCCGCCGAGTCTAAAACTCGAGCCGTCAATGTATCAAATTCATTATCGTTATTTTGAATAATGATGTTACCTAAGCCCGTGTCCCAGCGTTCCAAGCGTACGTTAGCAGCAACAATAGCATCGCCCA
>CAZBWS010000124.1:0-2950 GCA_964495705.1 uncultured Gammaproteobacteria bacterium | reverse complement strand
ATATTATTGTGATGGATTTATTCATCCCATTTGAGAATGAAAATCTTGGTAGAGGGATCGATGATTTTACCTCCCATATGATGGATAGTCATAGACAAGTACAAAAATTATTAAAAATAAAAATTTGAAGGAATAAAAATGCGAAAAGAAGAATATTTAGAACACCCACTTGTTAATGGATTCATAGATTACTTAATTGAAATATCAAATAATAATTTTGAATATCCGCATCAATATAAAGAGAGAAAAAAACCTTATAGAAAGTTCGAATTTAAATCGCTGGAATCAGCACTTAAGCAGTATTCATGGGCTAATAAAGATTATTTTGATACGGCTGAAATTTTAGCTGGATTATCTCTTAGCTCAATTGAGTCGAAACAGTCTGAAGATGAATTTTCGCTATTGTATAACTCTTTGAAAATACTTGAATGGGGAGAGGTTTATAGAGGTGGTGTCGGTTGGTTGGCAGATTCTGCTGAAAGCGGTAACTTATTACTTAATATAAATATGGCTGTGAATGCTTTAGAGTCTGAAGATGACAGTGGTTTGAAATTTTTTAAGTCTCAATCACCTTTACGCATGGATTCTGGGACCACGAAAATATTTTCCTTAATGTCAAATAGATCAATAATTTATGATGATCGAGTTGCTGCAGCATTAGGACTGTTCATAGTTAGGTACTTGAAGAGGGAATGCGTTAATGAAATTCCGGATGTACTAGACCTTATGCAGGGGTGTAGTAAAGGAGATAAGCGTGCAAGAAATGGTGCTAGGAATACCGATTACATTTTTACAACGAAAACTAAAAACAACGTCGATAAAGGTTTTCATCATGCAAAGTCAAATTTATATGCGAACTGGATTATAGAGGAAGTTGTCAATGACAATAGGTTTTCTTGGGAAATAATTGAAGACGAAGAAGGTGAAAGTTCGACTACGTCTAGAATGAGGGCTATGGAAGCTGCTTTGTTTATGATCGGATACGAGGTGTAAGTGTCATGAATTTATCTAAATCAAAAATAATAGCCTATCGCCAATGCCCCAAAAAGCTCTGGCTTGAAATAAATAATCCAGAGTTAAAACTTGAATCAAGTGCAGCCAAAAAAAGCTTTGCTGTAGGTAATGCTGTTGGTGAAATTGCCCAATCTATTTATGACCCAGAAGGAAAAGGTACTCTTATAGACCCTTTTCAGGATGGTTTCGCCGCCGCATTTGAGCAGACTGAGATTCTACTAAAGGGAGAAGGCCCAGTATTCGAAGCAGCTTTTACCGCTAAAGGTGCTCTGGCCTTAGCTGATGTCATGTTGCCAGTGACTACTGATGGTCAAAAAAAATGGAAAATGATCGAAGTGAAGTCCTCTGCTAGCGTTAAGGGATATCAGCGTGATGATGTAGCTGTTCAATCTTATATTGCTAATGAAGTAGGTGTTGATCTGGAATCGGCCTCAGTTGCATGCATTGATAGTAAGTGGACATATCCTGGCGATGGAGATTACTCCGGTTTACTTAAGGAAGCTGACCTTACAGAGGCCTCATTTAATCGTTTTAAGGAGGTTGAGGACTGGATTGACGGTGCCCAAGCGACTCTCATAGAAAAAGCGGAGCCAAAAATCGAAATAGGAGGGCAATGTACTGCTCCGTATGAATGCAGCTTTATTAGCTATTGCAATAAAGATAACCCGGTATCTGAGTATCCTGTTCAGTGGATTCCTAGAAGGCAGAAGAAAGAACTCAAGGAGTTTATCGCGGATAATGAAATCGTTGATATGGAGGGGGTTCCAGATAGCCTACTTAACGAGGTTCAGCAGCGTGTAAAGCATGCAACATTGTCTGGTGAAATATATTTTGACCATGAGGGAGCAGGGGAGTTTTTAGGGGATCAAAAATATCCTGCCTATTTTATTGATTTCGAAACAATCAATTTAGCTATTCCTCGGTGGGCGGGTACTCGCCCTTTCCAGCAAGTGCCTTTTCAGTTTAGTGTCCATGTATTGCTTGAAAGTGGTGAGGTTGAGCATAAGGAGTTTCTTGACATAAGTGGTACTGATCCAAGGGAGGGTTTTGCCCGAGAACTCTTAGGCTGCTGTGGTGAAAGTGGTCCTGTCTATGTGTACAACATAGGTTTTGAGAGGGGTAAAATTGTTGAGATTGCAGAAGCATTTCCGGAATACGCGGACGGGCTTTTAGCAATTGCTGACCGGCTTGTTGATCTTCTGCTGCTAACTCGAAAGTACTATTACCACCCAGACCAGCATGGCAGTTGGAGTATCAAAGCAGTACTACCCACAGTAGTACCAGAGTTACGTTACGACGACCTTGACGGCGTTCAAGACGGAGGAATGGCTATGGATGCATTTGAAGAGGCAATATCTGACACTACCTCGGCTGAGCGTAAAGAAGAAATAAGAACACAGTTGCTTAAGTACTGTGAGCTTGATACTTACGCGATGGTTAAGTTATGGGGCTTTTTTAGAGGTACGTCTCATGACTAGAATTGAGTTTTCACATTCACAAGGAAAAGTGATTAGCATGGACGACGAAGTTTGTCTTTATGAATACTTTGGAAAAACATCAGTCACTGCACCACTCAGTGAAGCAAGTGAAGCCGTCGGGAAAATACATGATGTTCAAGATCAGATATTGCAGAATGGCTACTTCATTGAAGATCTGAATGATGGTTTTGCCTTGTATGCATCAACTAAAGATATTGCGCGTTTAAGTTTAGGCATCCATCTTTGCCCATAATGTTTTTTGAGGAGTCTATTTTATAGAAATCCACCGATTGCGCGACAACATGTGTCGCATTTAGGGCTTATGCTTATCACCAGCTTACATTTGTAATCCCCACATTATTAACATCAGTTAAAAGTAGAGGGTTAAGCCGCGTTCAGTAATCGTCGAGGCGGTACGCCTCCGATTGCCGTGTGCGGGCGTTCATTATTGTAGATCC
>CAZBWS010000123.1:0-3049 GCA_964495705.1 uncultured Gammaproteobacteria bacterium | reverse complement strand
ACCCTAGAAAAGCTTCTAACCGAACTAGTCGCCCACTATGGCTGGGACGGCCTCGCTAAACGCATTAACATCAACTGCTTCAAAAGCGACCCATCGATTAAGTCTTCTTTAAAATTTTTACGCAAAACCCAGTGGGCGCGAGACGAAGTTGAAGCCTTATATCTATCAACACTGTAAATAAGTTCCATTTCCAGCCAGTTAATTCAAACAATCGTTTAATTTTGACCAGAAAATACAATTCAAACGTATGTTTTAATTGCATAATAACCTCGTGATTTAGCAGTAGCCCATCCTTATCAAGGCGGCAGAGCCCCCCCTCTCCCCCTTCGGTTCTGTCGCGATAATGGATACTTATGCCCCAGCCTTTGGCTGGGGCTTTTTTTTGCCCATGGATGGGCGGTATGCCGCAAGAAGGCATGGATGCCGGTGCGGCGTTCCAAAGACTCAGCTGCACTTTCTAAACATTCGTAAACAAAAATGCGGATAGGCCGCATTCAACCTATCCGCATTAAGTGTAGAAAATATATTTAGTCTTTAAGAATACTTCAGCATATCCGCAGCAAGCTGGTACAAACCTTTATTGTTCGCGGCTAAGACTGAAGTAGTCTCTAAATCTAAGCCATTACCTTTTAAGTCAGTAAATACGCCACCCGCTTCATTAATGATGACTGACAGCGCGGCAATATCCAAAATATTCACATCGGATTCAACAATAATGTCGATCTTGCCAGAGGCTAATAGATGATAGTGGAAGAAGTCACCATAACCACGAATACGGCTGACCGAACGAATCAACTCCGATAAGCCGTCCCAAGAAGGGGTTGCCGCCAAGGTCGCGATATTACCCGTCGACAGTGCGCATAGGTCTAGTGCTTCGATATCACTGACCTGGATCGGCTTGTCATTCATAAAGGCGCCACAGCCTTTCTCTGCCCAAGCCATCTCTTGGAACATCGGCGAGTTAGATACGCCAAGGATTAATTCGCCTTTATACATCAAAGCAATCTGGGTAGAAAACATAGGGTACTGGCGCACAAAACTTTTTGTGCCGTCGATGGGGTCTATTAACCAAAGGTAATCTGCATCTTCATTGGTCTTGCCCGTCTCTTCCCCATAAAAGCCATGGTCGGGAAAGGCGTTCAAGATAATTTCTTTAATCGTCTTTTCCGTCTCAACATCTGCCACAGTAACGGGGCTACGATCTTCTTTAATTTCTATTTCAATATTCGACAGATAATACTTACGAATGACAACTTCAGCCGCCTGAGCCGCTTTAATCGCTGTTTGTAAAAATTCGCTTTGTGCCATGTTTAAACCCCTGCCAAATACAGATTATTGATACGAGGCGCGGATTATATCAGCACCGCCGTGATACAAATAGCTATTATCACAGACAAAATCATCCAAGGCGTCGTCTAGCCTCACCTCTAAGCCTATGATTTTTAGCTGTTTTTCGTTAGAATCCGCGCCCTGCTGCAGGCAATTCTGCCCACAGTAGCGCAACTAGGAACACTTACATGATTCAACTTATTGATCGCATGCGTTCATCCAACGCTAAGAACGATTTATTGTCCGGCTTAACTGTCGCCCTTGCCTTAGTCCCCGAAGCGGTTGCCTTTGCCTTTGTCGCGGGTGTTGATCCCCTAGTTGGTTTGTATGCTGCCTTTATGGTGGGTTTAATTACTGCCTTGGCAGGTGGCCGCCCAGGAATGATCTCTGGTGCAACAGGTGCCTTAGCCGTCGTAATGGTTGCCTTGGTGGCCGACCACGGCGTTGAATATTTATTTGCTACTGTGGTGTTAATGGGTATTCTACAGATCAGTGCGGGTGCTCTAGGTCTAGGTAAATTCATCCGTATGGTCCCCCACCCCGTCATGCTGGGCTTCGTAAATGGCTTAGCTATCGTGATCTTTCTAGCGCAGTTAGGGCAGTTCCCCATGCCTGTAGAAGGCGGTTTCAGCAATATTATCAGCCACCCACCTTTCCAGCTCATGGCAGGCTTAATTGCACTAACAATGGCAATTATTCACTTTTTGCCTAAGCTAACCACCGCCGTACCCTCAACCTTGGTCGCTATTGTAACGGTCTCTTTAATTGTTATCGGCTTCAGTATTGACACTAAAACCGTGGGCGATATTGCTTCTGTGTCGGGTGGCTTGCCTGACTTCCATGTTCCAACGGTTCCATTCTCTTTAGAAACACTTTGGATCATCTTGCCCTATGCCATTATCTTGGCTGCAATTGGCTTAATTGAGTCACTACTTACATTAAGCTTGATTGATGAGCTAACCGACACCCACGGCAAAACCAACCGTGAATGCGTAGGCCAAGGTGTTGCCAACGTGGCAACAGGTTTCTTCGGCGGTATGGGTGGCTGCGCCATGATTGGCCAGAGTATGATTAACATCAACTCAGGCGGCCGTGGTCGCCTTTCTGGGGCTTCTGCGGCGATCTTCCTGCTGATGTTCATTCTATTCGGCGGCAGCTTAATTGAGCAAATCCCCCTAGCCGCACTCATCGGCGTAATGTTCATTGTCGTCATAGGCACCTTTGAGTGGTCTAGCTTCCGTATTCTTTCTAAAGTCCCCAAGGCCGATGCCTTTGTGATTATTTTAGTGTCTGGAGTAACGGTCATCTCTGACCTAGCTGTCGCCGTTGTCGTCGGCGTTATCGTATCCGCATTAGTCTTTGCCTGGGAGCACGCCAAGCAACTGTATGCCAAGCAAAGCGTTGATGAAAATGGTTCTAAAATCTATGAAGTCAATGGCGCTGTCTTCTTTGGCTCAGTAAAAAACTTCCAAGACATCTTCACCCCAAAAGAGGACCCCGAAGACGTCATCGTCGACTTTGCTAACAGCCGTGTTTATGACCACTCAGGTTTAGAAGCGATTGATAAGCTCGCAGACCGTTATTTAAGCGCTGGTAAGCAGTTACACATTCGCCACCTAAGCCCCGACTGCCGTGAACTATTGCACAAAGCTAAAGATTTAATCGAAGTTAACGTCATGGAAGACCCGAAGTACCACGTTGCGGATGATGCGCTAGAGAG
>CAZBWS010000122.1:0-3336 GCA_964495705.1 uncultured Gammaproteobacteria bacterium | reverse complement strand
TCATTTCAAGCACCCGAGTTTATTTCTTAAAATCTAAATGGCAGACGAATACAAAGCTGCATCAGCCTCTTTCACAGCGATATTGTTATACAGTAACATAATCGAGTCAAGTTATATTATAACAATAACAAATGAGCCCAAGTCCTATAAACGCCGGTACAGATTAAGATAGGTGCTGTGCAAACCCTTCTTTACTCATCAGATTTTCAGTACACTTCAAACATGAGTGAAATAACTACCTATGCCGCTATCGACTTAGGCTCAAATAGCTTCCACATGATCATTGCCCGCGAAGAAGACGGACATTTACAAGTATTGGACAAGCTGCGGGAAACCGTGCGCTTAGCCAGCGGACTAAGTGCTGAGGGCGAGATTACAGGCGAAACAGAGCAATTAGCACTGGATACGCTGGCCCAGTTTGGCCAGCGCCTGCGTGAGTTTTCTTCTAACCATGTTCGTTGCGTGGGCACCAATACTCTGCGCCGTGTAAATACAGGTTCAGGTTTTTTAAAAAAAGCTGAAGCGGCATTAGGGCACTCTATTGAAATCATTGCGGGTCACGAAGAAGCCCGTTTGATCTACTTGGGCACCACTCACAGCACCGCCCCGATCGACGGCAATCAGCTAGTCATGGATATCGGTGGGGGCAGCACTGAGCTGATTATCGGCAAGGACGGCAAGCCTCACACTCTAGAAAGTATCAATATCGGCTGTGTAACCTATACCCAGCGTTACTTTCCCGATGGGGAAATTACTGAAGAACGCTACGACCGCGCACGCACCCAAGCGGGACTGCAACTGCGCCCCGTAGCCAAGGCCTATCGCGACCGCGGCTGGATTAGTGCACTCGGTTGCTCAGGCACAATAAAGGCGGTGGAAGTCATTGCCCAAGCTAATGATTGGTGTGAGTCAGGGATATCACTAACGGCTGTTCAGAAACTGCGCGCAGCACTGCTCGACGCTGGCAGTATAGATAACATTCAAATAGCTGCCCTTAAAGACAATCGGCAGCCCGTGATTGCCGGCGGCTTAGCCGTGCTGGAATCAATCTTTAAAGCGTTACGATTAGAGCATATTGATGTCTCACAGAGCTCCCTACGCGAGGGTCTACTCTACGACTTAATGGGCAGAACTCGCCGTGAAGACGTGCGGGAAACTACCGTCAATAATATGATGGGTAAACACCACACCGAAGAAATGTTAGCCCATGCGGATAGGCTGGCAGATATGGCAAGCAAGCTATTTGACGACGTGCAAATCCCTTGGGCACTGCGAGAGGAGCAAAAGCAGTCTCTCTTATGGGCCGCTCGCCTGTGTGAATGCGGACTCTCTCTCTCGCACAGCAAATACCATCGCCACAGCGAATATCTATTACGTCACTCGGCCATGCCTGGATTTAGCTGGGGCGAGCAAAATTTATTGGCTTACCTTGCCCGTGTGCACCGCAGCCGTTTCAACCTATCCGCATTAGACAACTTGCCATCAGACATGCACGATAGCGCGACCAAACTGGCCGTTATATTGCGTTTGGCCGTGTTATTTAACCGCTCGCGTCTGGAAGAGGCACTGCCCAATCTAGGCCTGAAAGCAGAGGGTGGCTTACTCACTCTGCACATTGACCACGACTGGCTACACAACAACCCACTCACACTGGCCGACCTGAACAGCGAAATAAACCAATACGAAAATGCTGGCAGCGGCCTCACTTTACGATTTAATCTTTGAAACATTATTACTGGAACTAACATGATTTCGATCGACGACATTCTCTCACTGCTAATGCTAATCGCCCTGCTTGCTGTACTGGGCTTTGATAACCTTCTCTATATATCCCTAGAGTCCAAGCGCGCCCCCGAACACCAGCAGGCCAAAGTGCGCCGCTGGGGCATCGGCCTTGCCGTGGGTCTGCGTATTGTGCTGCTATTCGCGCTAATCAAGCTGGTTGACGCGGTCAAAGAACCCTTAATCAATATCAACTGGGAAGGTGTTATCAGCACGACAATGAACCTGCACAGTATGATCGTACTTATTGGTGGTGCCTTCATTATCTATACTGCGACCAAAGAAGTAATGCATATGATGAGCCTGGATGACCTGGAGCACGGCGAACAAAAGCCGCAGTCAGCCATGAAAGTCATCGCTTGGATTGTCACCATGAACCTAGTCTTCTCTTTTGACTCTATCCTCTCGGCTATGGCGCTCACCGACAAATTCTGGATTATGGCCGTGTCCATCGTTGTCTGTGGTTTCTTAATGATCTGGCTAGCCGATCATGTGTCCGAATTCCTAAAGAAAAACCGCATGTACGAAGTACTCGGTTTATTTATTTTATTTGTCGTTGGCATTATGTTGTTAACCGAAGGTGGCCACCTTGCTCATCTAAAGCTATTTGGCGAAGAGATTGTGCCCATGAGCAAAACCACCTTCTACTTTGTTATTGCGGTATTAGTGTGTACCGATATTGTGCAAACACGCTACCAGAAGCGCTTGAATCGGATGCGGGAATTGCGGCAGAAAAATAAATAAGCAAACTGCGGATAGGCTGTGTCAGCCTATCCGCATAGTCACTTTCGACTCTTACCTTAAGCACACGACAACACCCAACCCCCACAAAAACCACACATTCCCACTCTATTCTTCCAGACTCTAACGGGAGAATCTCATGAACAGAAACATCACACTCAAGCTATTGACCATCACTGGCTTAGCTATTTTATTACTCATTCCTTTACTCTGGGTTAGCGATATTATTCGCGAGCGCAGTAATTATAAAAGTGCCGCGGTGCATGAGGTTACGAGTAGCTGGACAGGGCAACAACTCATAACAGGGCCATTTATCATTCAACCCTATAGCCTTAAAACTAAGGCGGTTATCTATAATAAAGTCAGCAAGGAATATGAGCCTAGCTTTAAGACTGAACATAAAGAGCTGCTAATACTCCCTGAACAACTCAATGTCACTGGCGACATTGCAACACAGACCCGTAAGCGTGGTATCTATGAAGTACCGGTCTATACTGCCGAACTATTTATAGACGGGCAATTTAACAACCAAGCCTTACTCGATTTAAAAACTAAGCATGGTGACTTTGTTCAGTTTAAAGCCGCGATAGTCATCACGGGGATTGAAGATATGCGCGGTATTAAGGGTTTGCCTAAATTAAATCTAGGCCAAAAAAGTTATGCACTTAAGCCCGGCACAAACAATCAATATTTAAGCAATGGCTTGCATGCGCTGATTCCCGCATTGAATGCAGATGAGCTAGAAAAAATAACTTTTGCAAGCAGCTTAGCCCTAAAGGGAGCGAGCAATTTAAGTGTCTTGCCCCTTGGCAG
>CAZBWS010000121.1:0-3416 GCA_964495705.1 uncultured Gammaproteobacteria bacterium | reverse complement strand
GCAGCAGTTAGAGTCGTTTTACCGTGGTCAACGTGGCCAATAGTACCCACGTTAACGTGGGGTTTAGTTCTTTCAAATTTTTCTTTAGACATTTCTTAAATCCCCAAACGGTTAAGCCGAAGCTTTCTTAATTACTTCGTCGGCAACATTCTTAGGAGCTTCGCTGTACTTCTCGAACTCCATCGCGAATGTAGCGCGACCTTGAGTAGCTGAACGCAAGTCAGTTGCGTAGCCGAACATTTCAGATAACGGTACTTCTGCACGGATGATCTTGTTGCCCGCAGGGCCATCTTCCATACCTTGAACCAATCCGCGACGACGGTTTAGATCGCCCATTACGTCACCCATGTAGTCTTCAGGTGTTACCACCTCAACCTTCATCATAGGCTCTAGCAATGCGGGATTCGCCTTTAACGCACCCGACTTGAAGCCCATAGAGCCAGCAATCTTAAATGCCATCTCGTTGGAGTCCACGTCGTGGTAAGAGCCGTCGATCAACGTTACAACAACGTCTTCGATGGGGAAGCCAGCCATTACGCCGTTCTTCATCTGCTCTTGAATACCCTTGTCAACCGCAGGGATGTATTCACGAGGAACCGCACCACCCACAATTTCATTGATAAACTCGTAACCAGCGCCTTCTTCGTTTGGCTTGATCTTGATCACAACGTGACCATACTGACCGCGACCACCCGACTGACGTACAAACTTACCGTGCTCTTCAACTTCGCTACGGATGCACTCGCGGTAAGATACCTGAGGCGCACCAACGTTAGCTTCAACATTAAATTCACGACGCATACGATCAACCAGGATGTCTAGGTGAAGCTCACCCATTCCAGAGATAATCGTTTGGCCTGTCTCTTCGTCACTCTTAACGCGGAAAGAAGGATCTTCCTGTGCCAAACGACCTAGGGCCAAGCCCATCTTCTCTTGGTCAGGCTTAGACTTCGGCTCAACCGCAACAGAGATAACCGGCTCAGGGAACTCCATACGCTCTAGCGTAATGATGTTGTCCTTGTCGCACAAAGTATCACCCGTAGTCACATCCTTAAGGCCAACGGCCGCCGCGATGTCACCCGCCAATACTTCTTTAATCTCTTCACGAGAGTTAGCGTGCATCTGCAAGATACGGCCAACGCGCTCGCGCTTACCCTTAACTGGGTTGTAAACAGCGTCGCCAGAGTTCAATACACCAGAGTAAACACGGAAGAAGGTCAAACTACCCACGAATGGGTCAGTTGCAATCTTAAATGCCAGTGCAGAGAAAGGTGCGTCGTCCTTAGACTCACGCGTGCCTTCCGACTCGTCTTTGTCGTCAAGAATACCGGTAATCGCCTTAACCTGGTTAGGTGCTGGCAAGAACTCAACAACCGCGTCAAGCATGGCTTGAACACCCTTGTTCTTAAAGGCAGAGCCACATAGCGCAAGAACAATCTCGTTGTTCAACACACGTGTGCGCAAGCCCGCTTTGATTTCTTCAGTCGTCAACTCACCTTCTTCAAGGTACTTTTCCATCAACTCTTCAGAGGCCTCAGCCGCAGCTTCAACCATTTCTTCGCGCAACTGCTCGCAAGTATCTTGAATATCCGCAGGGATATCCGCAAGGTCATAGGTCATACCCATATCAGCCTCAGACCACATAATGGCCTTCATGCGGATAAGGTCTACAACACCTTTAAAGTCTTCTTCTGCGCCGATATTCATGTGAATGGGAACAGGCGTCGCACCTAGGCGATCTTTAATCTGCTCAACCACATTCAAGAAGTTCGCGCCAGAGCGGTCCATCTTGTTAACGAATACGATACGTGGAACTTCGTACTTGTTAGCCTGACGCCATACCGTCTCAGACTGAGGCTCAACACCCGAAGTACCACAGAACACCACAACCGCACCGTCAAGTACGCGCAATGAACGCTCAACTTCAATAGTGAAGTCAACGTGTCCAGGAGTATCAATAATATTTACGCGGTGCTGGTCAAACTGCTGATCCATACCCGACCAGAAACAAGTCGTCGCAGCAGAAGTAATCGTAATTCCGCGCTCCTGCTCTTGCTCCATCCAGTCCATTGTTGCCGCGCCGTCGTGTACTTCACCAATTTTGTGAGATACACCCGTGTAGAACAAAACGCGCTCAGTCGTTGTTGTCTTACCAGCGTCTACGTGAGCACAAATACCGATATTACGGTAGCGCTCGATAGGAGTTTTACGTGCCATCTTAGATATCCTCTCCGCTTACCAGCGGAAGTGAGCAAAGGCTTTGTTAGCCTCAGCCATGCGGTGAGTATCTTCACGCTTCTTAACTGCAGTACCACGGCTTTCTGCCGCGTCTAGCAATTCGTTAGCAAGCTTATTAACCATTGAGTGCTCACCACGCTTACGCGCAGAGTCAATCAACCAACGCATAGCCAGCGCTTGGCGACGGATAGGACGCACTTCAACTGGCACCTGGTAAGTAGCACCACCCACACGGCGTGACTTAACCTCAACCATAGGCGCAACGTTCTCTAGGGCTTTTTCTAAAAGCTCTACAACGTCACCCTTGTTTTTCTCTGCCATAATGTCCAATGCGTTATACATTACTTTCTCGGCGACCGACTTCTTGCCGTCTACCATCATAATGTTAACGAACTTCGCGATTTTCAATGATCCGAACTTAGGATCAGGAAGGATCTCGCGCTTAGGTATCTCTCTTCTTCTAGCCATTTTTAACTCCTCTTAGCTCCAATTCTTAAGACTTGGGACGCTTGGTGCCGTACTTAGAACGACCCTGACGGCGGTCAGAAACGCCTTGCGTATCCAAAGAACCACGAACGATGTGGTAGCGAACACCCGGCAAGTCTTTTACACGACCACCGCGAAGCAATACAACCGAGTGCTCCTGCAGGTTGTGGCCTTCACCACCGATGTAAGAACTTACTTCAAAGCCATTTGTTAAGCGCACACGGGCAACTTTACGTAGAGCTGAGTTAGGCTTCTTAGGAGTAGTTGTATATACACGAGTACATACACCACGCTTCTGAGGGCAAGCCTCTAGAGCAGGTACATTGCTCTTTTCCACGGCGCGCTTACGCGGCTTGCGGACTAACTGATTTACTGTAGGCATTAATTAATCAACCATAGCAACTGGATATGAATCCAGAATAAAAAAATACGATAGCGAAAAGAAACTATCGAAGGGCATGGAAACCGCCGTTTTCACAGCGAAACCAAAGGTCCCGGCTAGACTTGTGGATTGTTAAAACAAAAATCACAAGATAGTGTGGTTCAATCGAAACTAAACCGTTCAACCTTACTTACTCAGCGGATGCTGCTCTTCTTCAGCAAGGCTTGGCAAACAACCATAAAATCATCTACCAACACCAATGCACGGTTCTCCCGCGCAAAAGTGGGACGCGCATTAAACCAGAACTGGG
>CAZBWS010000120.1:1644-3467 GCA_964495705.1 uncultured Gammaproteobacteria bacterium | reverse complement strand
GATATTCCCAACCTATGCGGATAGCCTGAAAACACCCTCTTCCCAGCCTATCCGCATTCTCTCTCTTCCAAACAGAAAAGCCCCGACCAAGGGTCGGGGCTCTCTCTGTAAGCCAAAGTTCTGTAACGAATTAACGCTTCGAGAACTGAGTCGCGCGACGTGCTTTACGTAGACCGACTTTCTTACGCTCAACTGCACGAGCGTCACGAGTTACATAACCCGCTTTACGTAGAGGTGAACGAAGAGCTTCGTCGTAGTCCATCAATGCACGTGTAATACCGTGACGGATAGCACCGGCTTGGCCGTTGTTGCCGCCGCCGCGTACTGTTACGTATACGTCAAACTTTTCAGTCATTTCAACCAACTCTAGTGGCTGACGAACTACCATGCGTGAAGTTTCACGACCGAAGTAGTCTTGTAGCGACTTAGTGTTGATAGTGATATTGCCGCTACCAGGACGTAGGAATACGCGAGCTGTAGAGCTCTTACGACGGCCTGTTCCGTAATTTTGATCAGCCATTCTATAGCTCCAGTGTCTGAGGCTGCTGAGCAGCGTGGTCATGCTTAGGGCCAGCGTAAACTTTTAGCTTACGGTACATCTGACGACCTAGTGGGTTCTTAGGCAACATGCCCTTAACCGCGCTCTCAATGATACGCTCAGGCGCTTTAGCCTGTAACTTATCAAAAGAAATCGTCTTCAAGTTACCGATATAGCCAGTGTGGTGCTGGTATAGCTTGTCTTTGAATTTGTTACCGGTCACTTTCACTTTTTCAGCGTTAACTACGATGATGTAGTCACCAGTATCTACGTGAGGTGTGTAGCTAGGCTTATGCTTACCGCGTAAACGTGCCGCTATCTCTGTCGCTATGCGACCTAATGTTTTGCCATCTGCGTCAACTACGAACCAGTCGCGTTGCACTTCTGCAGGTTTTGCACTTAATGTTGTCATTGTATTTCCGCTAAATTGCGTTGGGCTTACAGAAAGAGGCGGGATTTTACTGAAAAACCCCCTAGGGCACAAGTCGATTTCACATTATCTGTGTAATTATATCCGTCACAGACTAACTTCTGGCTCTGGACGAAAACACCTAACTACATCTTGTGCTTTCGCGCCGCGCCAAGCACTAAACAAGAAATGCCCCTCTGTTTCAGCCTCGATTCTATATATAATAAGCACCATGACAAGACGATACTCCCCCCTCGACAAGCTACTTGGCGAAGTCGATCACGCTCTGCGCACAGCTAATTCGCGCAAAAACCACGGCACACGCCCCAATCCCGCGACAACAATTAACGATGCAGATGGCCTGAGCAGCACTGAGAAACAACTCTCTGCTGGGCTAATGCGCGTCAACCACTCCGGTGAAGTCGCCGCCCAAGCCTTATATAAGGGCCAAGCTCTGATGGCGCGCAACCGCGACCTATGGAGCCACCTGCAAGAAGCCGCCGAAGAAGAAGTCGACCACCTCGCCTGGTGCGAAGAACGCCTAGAGCAACTCGGCAGCCGCCCCAGCCGCCTAGCCCCCCTGTGGTATGCGGGCTCCTATAGTATCGGCGTGTTAGCCGGGCTGGCAGGAGACAAGTGGAGCTTAGGTTTTATCGAAGAGACCGAGAAGCAAGTCACCGCACACCTAGAAAGCCATCTCGACAAACTCCCTGAAGGTGATGCGCGCAGCCGCACCATCATTGAAAAAATGCGTGAAGATGAAATTGAACACGCCGAAAGCGCACACAATGCAGGGGCAAGAGATTTGCCGCCGCCGATCAAACAGGCGATGACGCAGGTAGCGAAGGTGATGACTAAGGCGAGCTTTAAGGTTTA
>CAZBWS010000120.1:0-1544 GCA_964495705.1 uncultured Gammaproteobacteria bacterium | reverse complement strand
ATAGGCGGATGATAAATAATCTGCACCACATTCCCATCCGGGTCATAGCAATAAAAACTTCTAGCTCCATCGCGATGCGTACGCGGCTCGGTCTGCATCATCACTTCATTTTCTAGCAAAAACTCATACCACACCGACACATCATCGATTTTTGGAATGATAAAGCCGACATGATCCAGTGATTGCTGGCTGGCCTCCGCCAAGCGCTCGGGCACAGCATGCAATGCCACATTGTCGTTGCCCGAGGTCAAATAAACATTATCCGCATCGGGGCGCCACTCTACTGCCATACCCATTAGGTCAATATAAAAGAACTCCATTGCCGCGAGGTCTTTCACCCGCAACGCCACATGACGCATACCACCCTGCTTTGGTGGACGCTGGCCTTTTACGTCAGGCATGGACTAGGCCTCGTCTTCGATGATTTCATAGCTGTGGGTGATTTCTGCCGTATGCTCTAGCATTTTAGATACGGAGCAGTATTTATCTGCCGACATGTTCACCGCTTTGGCTACCTGCTTTTCCGACAGATTCTTACCCTTCACCTGAAAGATAAGGTTGATTTTAGTAAACACTTTAGGGATATCCCCCGCGCGCTCGGCTTCAATCAACACTTGGCAATCTTCAACCTGTTGGCGCGCGCGCTTTAGAATCAGCACCACATCAAATGTCGCGCAGCCACCCAAGCCTAACAACACCATTTCCATAGGGCGCACACCCAAGTTGCGACCACCATCTTCTGGGGCGCCGTCCATGACTACGGAGTGTCCACTGCCACTCTCGCCAACAAAACTCATGTGGTCTAGCCATTTTACGCGTACGTTCATTTTCTAATCCTAGTTAAAGCAAGGCTTTAGATTAGCCTTGCGTGATCAATTCTTTGACTTGAGCCATGTATAGCCTAAGATGGCAACATGGAACCAATAATAAAACAAAAACACCCCTTGGACGAATTCCTGCATCACACACACAGGAAACGCTACCCCACCCGCACGACGATTATTCACGAAGGCGATATCCCAGATACTCTGTACTACATTACAGAAGGCTCTGTCAGTGTCACCCTAGAGGAAACAGATGGGCGTGAAATTGTACTGGCTTACCTGAACCGTGGCGACTTTTTTGGTGAAATGGGCCTGTTTCAAGATGAGCCAGAACGCAGTGCACGCGTAGTTGCCAAGACCGAATGTGAAATAGCTGAAATTTCCTACGACAAATTCCATGACCTTGCCAAGGTAGACCCGCAACTTATCTTTAGCTTGGCTGCGCAGCTCTCCTCGCGCTTACAAAAAACCAGCCGTAAAGTCGTCGACTTGGCTTTCTTAGACGTCACAGGCCGCGTAGCCCACGCACTGCTAGAACTCACCAAAGAACCCGACGCCATGACCCACCCCGACGGCATGCAAATCAAAGTCACGCGCCAAGAAATCGCCAAGATTGTGGGCTGCTCCCGCGAGATGGCGGGACGCGTATTGAAAGAGCTAGAGACGGAAGGCTTGATTACGGCCCATGGTAAGACGGTTGTGGTGTTTGGGACGAGGTAG
>CAZBWS010000119.1:0-3544 GCA_964495705.1 uncultured Gammaproteobacteria bacterium | reverse complement strand
GTGTGTATTCCATCCAGTCTGACGGACAACTGTTACGCTGGAGCAATCAGCAAAACCAGTTTTTAGCCTTCCCTGGTATTCTTGCACGCGTAGCAGTAGACCCCTTTGGTTTACCTTGGGGCATTAACAGTCAAAACAAAGTGTTCCGTATCATCAATAGCCAGTGGCAAGAAGTGCAGGGCGTTACTGCAAATAATATCGCTATTGGTAGTCGAGGCGGTGTATATGTCACTAGCTTATCCGATACTATCTATCGATTTAATGTGATTACTGGGCGCTTCGAAAAAGTAAATAGATTGTTCGGGCAAAACCTAGCGGTCGATCCCGATGGAAATCTTTGGTTAATTCGAAGTGGTGGTGGCATATTTTTCTGTGTGGAAACTCATTGCCAGTCTCGCCCAGGGATACAAGGCCAAGATATTGCAGTGGGGCCGGATGGTTCGATATTTGCTACCTCTACTAACAATGAACTCTTTCGCTTTCAGGAAGAAAATTCAGGGCTCAGCACGGCATTTAAATGGGTGAAACAACGCCGTTTCGTATCTCAGGTCAGTGTCGGGCCACAGGGGTTTCCTTGGGTGATTGATTCCAGTGACAAAGTATTGCGAAGCGCGATTTTTGAACGTGATGAAAGTGGAGATCAACAAGTTGCATTTAACACCCGCGGCAGCACAACAGGCTTAGCCAGTTCATCTAATACGATTACCATTACCCGAGCTATTCGTTTTGAGCGCATTCCATTGCCCTCTGACTTAGTTCTTTCTGGTAACAGTTTAGAGTTATTTAGTGGCGCCAGTGGCAATGTGTTTTTACGTGCAAGCGGTGGCTCTGGAAATACTACTTTTATTGGAACTGATTGTTTAAATGATCCATTGCTACCAGGATGTGCTGATCCAGCCGTGTGTGGGGTTGGGGGAGGGCAACCGCAGGGGCCGGGACAGGTAGCCCCTGGTTGTATAAATTGTAATGACCCGATTTTTCAGCAATCACCGGATTGCACAGTGGCAGTCAATACCCCTGCAGAACCACAGTTTACATTTACCAATGGATATTGCTTAGAGATACCCAATGCACCTGAATGTGCGCAACCCAGAGGAATAGGGCATGCGGGTGTAATTGATTGCACAGATTCTATGCTGCAAACAGGCAATGTGTGTGTCTTGGTTGGAAATGGAGATGGTGGCTTATTAGTCTCATCTTCATCTGATGTCTGGCAATACGATAATGCTCGTCGTCGTTTTATAAGGGAGCGCCGTATACCAGAAGGTGATGTAGGTGCTGTGCTCTCTGACGATGAAGACCGTCTTTGGTTTGTTATTAGTGATAATGAAGTACAGCGAGAACTTCGGCCCAAAGCACGCAGCTTTCGTGCAGTTCAAGGCTTAGCTAATACCATTGGCTCATCCAATATTGCACAGCTGGCGTCGGGTGGTGAATTGCTATACTACTTAAGCACTGAAGGCGAGGCCTTCTTGTTTGCAGAAGATCACAATCGTTTTTTAAGTCCGTTTTCTAATCTTCGTTTTACAGATATCAGTGCTGATAATCGCGGTCAATTGTGGGCAGTACTCAATAATCGGGTTAGTCGTATTGTTGATGGACGTGTTGAAAACCCCGTCTCATCTGGTATTCAAAATGCAGAACAAGTTCATGTTTCACAGTCTGGCGAAGTTTACATCATAGAGGTTCTGGATCAGTCTGTTCTCAAGCGCTTTAATTTTACGACTCAGCGTTTTGAACGTGTGCCTTTTAATAATGGTGAGCCTCGATCCATTGCCACAGACAGTGCAGGGCGAGTCTGGGTGATCAATAGTAACTCTGAAATATTTAGGCAACGATAGTCATATCGTATTCTTTCTCTTGGTACCTGTGTTAGTTAGCCTTGCCTGAACGAGGTGAACTGGTCACGGGAGCAAGCCCACATCGCATATCACTCACTGTGAATCCGCTTTCATGGGTTTTTTTGCGCACAAAAATCACCCATATGGGTGATTCGGTTACATTGCTCAAAAGGTAAACTTTTAAGACCTGCTTGTCACTATATTGGACTCTGCTATGAAACATGTGTTATTGCTTACTCTGTTACTTTTGTTTGGCAGTGCGAATAATGCACAGGCTGAAACCAACGAAGAAAAAACCTCTAAATCCAAGGTGGTGAAACTCCTGAATTTGATTAAGCCTTCCGGCTCGACTCCGTCGGTCAAGTACAAGCCTGCGCCGACTGGCGGCAGCATGGGGGTGGACTTTGTAATCCCAGGTACTAATTTAGGAGGCTCAACGTTTTACACCCGTAAAACAGGCGCGCCTGAAGCCTGGCATATTGGTTTGTCGATGGATGCGAAAGACATTGAGAAAATTAAGCCATTAACAGAAGCGTATCAAGGTTTATCCGATGTGATTGGTAACCCTCAATTTGAAAGCTTTGCATTAATCATCAGTGAAAATGATGGGGCGATTCAGCATAAAAATCTTAAAGGGAATTTAAATGGTGTACTGGGAGATTTTATTTCTAAATCTCAAGCACATTTAAATAAAAAAGTGATTGATTTAAAGAAAGGAATCAACGTATTTGCCAAAATTAAACCTGTAAATAAAGGCCCTTTTAAAGCATGGGAACAAATTATCTTAGCGGGTGGTAAAGTTTCCAAGGGCAGTTTGAAAGTACAGGGCACACTTGGCTATGACGTGTTAGATAAAATTTATACCTCTAAAAAAGTTAAAGTAGATAAAAAAGAAGCAGAAGCCGATAAAAAAGAAGAGAAAAAAGATCCGACGCCTTATTCTCTTTCTGTAACCTTTCCCAGTGTAATTGGGGTGCCTTTTAGTTTAATGAAAGCCAGTGATGCTAAAAAAGTATTTTTTCAAGAAATAGACAGCACGAAACTGTTGGTGTCTATTGATAAAGCCACGGGGAAATACAGTTTATCCGCAGCACAAAAAGTGAATTACTGGATTACAGATAAGCTCTTCACTATTGATAATACGATTTCTATCGAAGAAGAAAAGGTTGGCGCCAGTAAAAAAGTGACAATCAAAGGTAAGGGCGCATTAGATATTTCTAAAAATCCGCTTAAGCTTGGGAGTGATGCATTTAAGTTAGTCGGCTTGGATGCCAATGCCAGTCGCATCTATATGGTCAGTAGTAGCGGTAAGGTTGAAGAAGAGAGCGAGGAAAAGAAGGGCTTAAACTCCGCAGGGGCGGCCTTTGGCGCACAAGTCAATGGTAACAACAAACCACCGGGCGATATTTATGGCATTGGTTTAGGTGCGACCTTTGAATATTCAAAAGATCAAAAGCTGCGTGGTAGCTTTGGTGTGCAAGTCCAGGATAAGAAGCTTAAAGAAGCCTTTGTTTCTTTAGAAGGTGAACTTAAAGTCGATAAATTAGACGGGCTTAATACGGTGCCTGTTTTAAAAAATGTCACCATGAGTAATCTAAGTTTTGGTTTGGCACCTCAAGGCCGTGGTGCGGATGTATTTCTAACGGGTGGCGCAAGTATTGGTAAAGTAGGAGGCAAGCTTGCACTGATTGCCAAGGCAGGAA
>CAZBWS010000118.1:0-3943 GCA_964495705.1 uncultured Gammaproteobacteria bacterium | reverse complement strand
CTAAGCCGACGGGTTCACTGACCCCACCAGCGGCGGTTAAGCTGCCATCGGTATCCAGCACTAAGACGGTTACGGTGACATCCTGATTAGAAGATGTACCACCATCACCATCATTGACAGTTAACCTCACATTACGAGCACCCGAAGTGGCGGATGAAGTATCCGTATTTTGATAAGTGACGCTACTGACTAGAGTTTGTACCCGTGTGAGTGTGGCATTAGCATTGAAATTGACTACTAAGTCGTTGCCCACTGCAATATTATTACCTAGTGTCCCAATGATAAAACCACCAACTGTAACGCTACTACCCGCTGTCATTCCACCAAGTGTCACAGTACCATTAACACTCAGGCGATCTTCAAATGCGTCCTCCCCAGAAGTAATTGTAACGGTTAAATTTCCTACATTAAAGTCAGTGGAATCAATGTCGGCTAAAACAACAGCAGTACCTTGGTCGACAGTGGTGGCGCTGTCTCCCTGTGCGTAGCTTAATGAATCACCATTAAGGTTAGTGATGCTAGGAGCATCATTGGTTCTTGCAACTGTAATAGTTACGTCTTGGTTTGATGAGGTTGCTCCATCACCGTCATTAATTGTAAACCGAGCATTCCTGGCACCCGTAGTTGGATTGTCCGTATCAATATTTTGATAAGTCACTGCGCGCGCCAATGTTTGAATATTGGCAGGGGTTGCGTTTGTTGTTGAGAAATTAACAACAAGGTCATTGCCCGCAGCAATATTATTACCAAGCGTACCTACTGTCGAACCATTCACACTCACATTACTGCCAGCCGTTGTGCTGGCTAAAGAAACTGAGCCCGACGTATTAAAACTCAATGTATCCTCAGCTGCGTCTTCGCCAGAGGTAATAGTGACTGTTAAATTGCCCCCATTAAAATCGGATGAATTGCCGTCCGTTACCGTTAACGCTGTGCCCTGATCAATTACCTCTTGCGTGTCTGTGTCCTCACTATAAGAAAAGCTGTCGCCGTTAAGATTGGCAATTGTGGGGGCGGCATTAGCTGGTTCTGTATTGCTGACGACCATTTTATCAATAACGACAAACCTAAGTGGTGAACCATCATTATATTGAACCGTAACTTTAGTGATACCAGTCCATTGAGCGCCGGAAAAACTAAGTGTTTCAAAAGCATTTTGGCTCAGAGGAGCTGAATCAACGCTCCCCCCTTTATCTGAAGTAACCCGTATTGTGTGCGATGCAGTATTAAGGTTTTGCACCAACAAGCTTGTTAAGTCAAAATTCTCTCCGCTAGTAAAATAAATATCGGCTGAAGTGTTACTGGTAGATGAACCGCCAGCAGTAATATTACCAAAATTGGTAGGGGCGCCGCTATTTCCCTTATACGCATAAAAGTCGTTAGGGCTTCCTCCAGGAGGAGAAGGAGAAGCTATGTTTATTTCATAACTCGTAGCGGGAATTGTGTAAGTTACTTTTTGGAAATATCCAGTTGTGACATTATTGAATTCAAGGGTGCCGTTAAATGCGAGCGTAGATTGAAAATCAAGCATTGCGATAGAATCAAATGCGGGCTTAGTATCAATACTTCCTTTTTGAATTTCCAAGTCCCAATCAGCACCTTGTTCTGCTGAGCCTGTCAAATCATTTGAAGCAGCCACATCTACATTAGCCTGAGTAGAAATAAGCTCTAGCAGCGCTTCACCTTTATCAGTTTTAGCTAGATCGCAACCATAAAAATGGACATCTGCACCATCTTTGAGCGCTTTATTTATTGTCGCTAAAGCATTTAGCCGATTACCCAAGCTGGTTTGGGTAATCGAACTATTACCAATATAAAGTACGCCATCATCTGCATGAGAAACAACATGCAAAGCATCCAAGCCTTTATGTTTAGAAAGCGCAGCTGTGAGTTGATCTAGCCCGTCCGCATCGGCATTAATTTCAACAATTTCCTGCCCTGGCTTAAGCTGGCTATAGAACAAGTGCTTGTCTGGCACAGAGGCGTCAACAACGATTAATTCAGACACCGTACTCAAAGCGGTCAATTCCAGCTTATCCGCATTCAGATTATCTAAGCTTTTTGCTACAGGCGCGGCCTTTGCGCGGCGCTGCAAGCTGCTTAAATCACCTAAAGAAGGCGCTAATACGCTAGACGCGCTGCCCTGCTTTTGTGGGCGGTATGAACCACCGACATAACTACCTGCTGTGGTGATAGAGGCTGCTGCCCCTAGAGGGAGCATTGCCGCCATGGCTGTGCTAAGTAGTGTCTTTTTCATGGTGATGCCTTGTTTATATTGGTACGTCTAAGTAAGTGATTAATATTTATTCTGGCTTAGGCGCAATAATACTCGCCGAAGTGCCTGCTTTATCTTGCCAAAAAGCCATTTCGCTATATTTTGCGAATAGCTCTGGGGGCAGCACGGTTTGTCTTGCCTTGAATTCGACTTTTTTCTTCACGTCGTGCAAGCCTTTTACCCCTAGCTGCTGGTCGAATTCCCCAGCGTTGTACTCGACGTTGTCGAAGTCGTGTTTGAAATCTGCCTCGCCAATAAAATCGTAGATCAATTTCATGGTGCGTTCTGGGAATCGCGTCACAATATCGTAATCAACTAGTAATAAACGTTCAGAGTGCTCACCATAGTAGGCTTCCTTAAGTGCCGTCCACGCACTGCCCGTAGTACCGCCTGCGCTCATCATAGATTCACAGCGAGAATAGACAGTTTGACGAGTACCCGCATTGAACATGCGGGAGTAGTCGAAGGGGTTTTTGCGGTAGATGCGCTCGAAGCTGTCCATCACCCAAGCGGGGTTTCGCACTAAGCAGATCATTTTGAAGTCGCCGTATAGCTCGACCAATTGATGCATTCGTGCGGTCCATATGCGGTTGGTATCGAAGATAATCTCTTTGTCTTGTTTATCATTGTAGTAAGAGTCGAAGATCGCACGACTAAGGTGCTTACGCTTGTCATCGTCAAAAAAACTATAGAACTCCCCCCCTGCACCAACTTGTTCTAGGCAGCTGGACATCAAGCCCGCGACTGGGCTGGACATACCGGCATGATAAGAAGGATTCTGGCATAGTAATGCGGATAACAAGGTAGAGCCTGATCGTGGTAGACCAGAGATAAAGTGGACTTTCTGCTGACTCATTTTAAGACCTTTTGAATACAGGCGACATTGCTTTGTGAACTCATTTTTTCCAATTCCAGCCACAACTGCTGTAGTGATTGCGCAGGCGTAGCATCGACCGTATTCAGTGTTATATCAGGGGCGCTAGGTACTTCAAAGGGGCTATCGATACCCGTAAAGCCTTGAATGACGCCTTGGCGTGCTTGTGCATACATACCTTTGGGGTCTCGGGATTCACAAACTTCTAGGGGTGTCGACAAATACACTTCAACAAAGCGTCCCCCACAGGATTCGACATGGGCTTTGGCTTGATCACGTGCCTGTTGGTAAGGCGCTATCATGGCGCAGACCACGGTGCCGCCATGTTTGACGACCTCACCTGCAACATAGCTCGCACGCTTTAGATTGAGTTCTCGATCACGTCGAGAAAAGCCTAAGTCGCTGGATAACATACCGCGTAAAACGTCACCATCTATTCGCGTGACTGTTTGATTATTTTGCTCTAGCTGTTCCACTAGAGATGCTGACAAGGTTGTTTTACCCGCCCCTGACAAGCCATTTAAAAATATGACATAACCGCCCAAATTCATTATTGCACCGCTAAAATTCTTATATCCATGATTACAAGTCGCTTTAACCAGCAACACTAAACCCCAACTTAACACAATTTAACTCTTTATCCCTATCGAGTAATTATCAACCTATTAGCTTTTATTATTAAATCGGCTGCAAACAGCTTTTGCTATTTCAAAATACATGCTTAACTAGATTAAAAAGCGAGAACACAATGCCTAAAATCACCAGCCGCGACGGCCAAAGTATCAGCTATATCG
>CAZBWS010000117.1:0-4277 GCA_964495705.1 uncultured Gammaproteobacteria bacterium | reverse complement strand
AGAGTAGAATCCCCCTTTTGAATTTAAAAACGATCACGGAGCACCTTCCCCATGGGCAGAGCCTATCAAAACCGCAAAGAGTCGATGGCCAAAACCTCGGACATGAAAGCCAAGGTCTACAGCCGCTATGGTCGCGAGATCTATGTTGTTGCTAAATCAGGCGGCGGCGACCCCACGGCTAACCTAGCCCTGCGCAGTATTATTGATAAGGCCAAGAAGGATCAGGTGCCTTCCCATGTGATCGAAAAAGCCATCACCAAGGCGGAAGGCGGTGGCGGGGAAGATTTTGCCCCTGCACGCTATGAGGGCTATGGCCCCGGCGGCAGTATGGCAATTGTTGAGTGTTTGACGGACAACCCGAATCGTACCTTTGGCGATGTACGCCAAGCCTGGACCAAAACCAAGTGTAAGATTGGTACCGAAGGCAGTGTCAGCCATATGTTTGACCACAGTGCGATCTTTGTGTTTAAACATGATGACGAAGAAGCCGTACTCGAAGCATTGATGGAAGCAGATGTCGATGTATCTGACATCGAAAACGAAGGTGGAACGCTGACGGTATTTGCAACACACACTGAATACTTTAAAGCCAAGGTCGCTCTACAAGACGGCTGTGGTGTCGCAGATTTTGACGTGGATGAAATTCAGTTTATTCCCCACGCATTCACCACCATTGAAGGTGATGATGTAGAACAGTTTGAAAAATTCATGGCCATTCTTGATGAGCTGGACGATGTACAGCAGGTTTATCACAACGTTGAGAATGCGTAATCACCGCCATGTCTGCAATTGAAATTAAAATTAAACGCCCTCTTGCCTTACATTTATTAAGTTTGGCTCAACGCTCTCCCAACACAGAGATCTGCGGCTTGGTGGGCAGTAAAGACGGCGTACTTAACACCTGCTACCCCATCGACAATATTGCCGAGACACCTGCAAATGCCTTTTTAATGCAGGCAGAGCAACAGGCGGCGGCACTGCAAAGTATTCAGGCTAAAGGGGAACAGGTCTATGCGATCTACCATTCCCATCCGAGTACTCCCCCTGTGCCCTCTGAAAAAGATTTGGCCGAAGCAGGACAACACGACGCCTACTATTTGATCATTTCCTTAAGCACCAAAGGGGTTTTGGAAATGGCCGCCTATCAGCTCAATAACGGGCAGGTAGAAGCGGTAGAACTGACTATATAAATCACACATTATTATTAAGGAACACTAGCATGATCCGTGTTGTATTCAACCAAAAAGGCGGTGTGGGAAAATCCAGCATAACCACCAATCTAGCTGCCATCGCCGCCGCCCAAGGCAAGAAGACCCTGGTCATAGACCTAGACCCCCAGTGCAATACCAGCCAATATATTTTAGGCAGCTTCTTTGACCGCGAAGAACACGACACATCCATATCAAAGTTCTTTAACGACTGCTTAAAGTTCAAGATCATGGACAAAGATCCTTCGGACTATGTGTACACCACGGACTATGACAATCTTTACATCATCCCAGCCTCAGAAGAGCTGTATGAGTTGCAAGGCAAACTAGAGGCCAAACACAAGATCTATAAGCTGCGCGACGCACTGGATAAATTAAAGGGGCAATTTGACGAAATCTATATTGACACCCCTCCCGCGTTTAACTTTTTCACCCTGTCTGCCTTAATCGGTGCCGACAGCGTGCTAATACCTTTTGACTGCGACGACTTCTCACGCCGCGCACTCTACAATTTGATTGAAAATATCGAAGAGACCCAAGGCGACCACAACCCTGGTCTGCGCTTAGAAGGCATTGTGGTGAATCAGTTTATGCCCCAAGCTAAGCTTCCTGCCCAAGTAGTAAAAGAGTTGGCGGATGAAGGCTTACCCATCTTTAACTCGAAAATTTCCTCTTCGGTGAAAATGCGTGAATCCCACAGTGAAGGCAAGCCATTAATCCATATGGCCGCCAAGCACAAGCTCACGCAGCAATTCTTAGATTTATACTCTGAGCTGAAAGTCGCTTAAACACCCTATGCGGATAGCTTTAAACCTATCCGCATTAGCCTCTATTGACGCCCAAGTCCGCGGTGTGCCACCTCCGCACAAATGCAAGCATTTGTCATCTAAAGTGTTTTCTGACATCCTGTTCAGTAACCTTATATACTAGCTCCAAGCTATTCTAATCAAAGATAAACACCATGCTAAAAACTAGCCTTACCGCCCTATTGTGCTTGAGCTTGCTCAGTGCCTGCTCTGAACAAAGCACTTTTACTACACACTTTAATAAGGCCCAAGTACTAGCCGCCCCCGAGCAATTTATGGCAGGTGCTGCGACGGTTGATATAACCCCACCTCCTGGCGTGCTGCCACGGGCAGGCTATGCCACTTGGTCAACCATCGGCGACGGCTTTCGCACACGCTTATATGCACGCACCTATTATATGCGTGACAAAGATGGCGACAGCCACTTGATCGTACAAACTGATTTGGCCTTTGGCTCTCGCGTTTTACAAACTAAACTCGGCGAACTGCTTGCTAAACACACCGATATTGATACCAGCAATATATCCATCACGAGCACGCACTCTCACTCCGCCCCAGGGCAAATCTTAGGCAGTCAGTTTTACAACAAACACGGCTCTCATAAAGCGGGGTTTGCAACTAAATACTTTGACTTCCTCATTGAGCGTATTAGCGGTGCCGCAATGGAAGCCTATAACACTCAACGCCCATCCAAATTGGCCACGGGCAAAATTGATGTTTGGGGTAAAACCCGCAACCGCTCTATTCAAGCCCACGTAGAAAACACAAACATTGCCAACAAAAGCACGTCCGACAACCGTACTTTCCATCGCATCAACCCCGCCTTATACATGGTACGCATAGATAGCCAAATGGCTGACGGCAGCTATCAACCCCTCGGCGCCTTTGCGAGCTTCTCGATACACGGTACAAGCCTACCTGAGCGTGAAACGCTGTTTAACGCCGATGTCTGGGCCTATATTCATAAAGACTGGCAGTGGTTTATTGAGCAACAATACAAACCCAGCCAAGCAATACACATCTCTGCCTTTGAAGGCACCCACGGCGACATTGCTCCCGCCAACCGCTTCGGCTTACTGGGTTATATTGAAGCCAAGCGCGTAGGCCAAGGTATAGCCGCAAAAGCTATCGAATTATACCAATCACTCGACCAGCAACTCAGTAATAAGGTTAACCTAAAATCCGCCTCACGCTATGTACACCTACGCGACCAAAACAGTATCAACGGCATTGCTATCTGCCAAGATGCGGCGGCAGGTATGACCTTGGCTGCAGCTCCTTTGGAACACACTTCCCCTATCATTGGTGATCTGCCCTTCTTTAAACAAGGCTCACGCCGCACTAGTGAAGAGAAGGACAATTGCCAAGGGCGCAAACAGCATTTAGGCTTTGCCTATTTACAGCCCCTGCTAGAACCTAAAGACAGCTTCCCTGACTTTGTTATTTTCCAGTTATTACAAATTAACGATATGCTCATAGTCCCGCTACCCTTTGAAACTACCGTAGAGTCAGGCGAGCGCTTCACCAATGCTATTCAAGAGGCCTATGCGGATAGCCCCGAAAAGATCAAACACGTCATGATCAGCAGCTTAGCCAATGGTTATACGGGCTATGTCACAACACCGGAAGAGTATGGGCGCCAATACTATGAAGGTGGACATACCATTTATGGAAAAAATACTCAGCCTTATATTTCTGCCCACCTCAAGCAGCTAAGCCAAGATATGCTTAGCCACCCTGAGCGCATCACAGAGCTGCCAAAGCAAATAGACTACCGCTTTATTATTAAACAGTTTTTAGAGGATGACAGCCCAGCCACAGGCCAACGCAAAGCCACTCAGCAACCAGAGTTTACGCACGCCAGCGTTAATACAGAGGGCGTGTGGCGTTTTAACTGGCGTGACGTCAATGCCAGCCGTATCGCACTACATCAACCTTTAGTGCATATAGAAACCCGCACACAAAATAATGGGCAATGGGGTTCTTGGGGTATACACAACGAGAACAATATCCCCGTAAACGACCAAGGCTATGACGTGGCCGTACGCATTATTAAAGGTGCAGATAAACAAGGCATGAGCGAGTACAGCGCAGAGTGGTACAACCCACTATTTGACGGCGAACTACGCCAGTTCCGTTTTGTTATTCAGCCTAGGGACAAGCAGGGCCTACTTTACTCTAAGGCATTTAACTAGCAGTGATGTTAAAATCTATTCAGGTAATAAACCGAGCACAACATGAACTATAAAATCGCCATCTCTCT
>CAZBWS010000116.1:0-4315 GCA_964495705.1 uncultured Gammaproteobacteria bacterium | reverse complement strand
CAATCACGACATCAACTGCAACCATTTCATTCTCAATAAACTCTTCCTCATAGCTTTCTTCTTCGTAACTGTCACTGTATTCGTCTTCTTCAGCATTAGCGTGGATTAAACGCCAATCTTCAATGCGGCGACGTAACCGTTCACCTTGATCTTGATTTTCATGTTCAACTAAATAATTTTCTAAAAACTGATTAGCTTCTTTTCCCTTCCCTGATGCAGCTTTGACAATTGTTAACAAGCGTAATAAAGCTTGAGGGTCAAGCTCTGGCTTTTCAGTTTGGGCAGACACCTCCCACAAGCGAGTTGCCGAAGCATGAGCGGATTCAACATCACCAGAGTAATAAGATGACAAGGCCAAGTAATACAGCGCTTCAGGATCTTTATCATCCTGGAGTACATAGGAACCCAGTTGCACTTTAGCTTCTTCATAGCGCTGAATATCCACATATAGTAAGCCTAAATAAAAGCGAGCTTCCCAATTACTTTTATCCGCTCGAATGGCCGTTAAATAGCCTTGCTCAGCTAGCTCAAATGCACCACTTTCACCTGCCAAACCTCGCAAGTGATAATTAATAGCATTTAATAATTGCAGTGACGTGCTATTAAAATTATGTCGTAAAGCATCATTAAATTTAGATCCGGCTTTTTCAAGTTTGCCTTTACTCATTGCCTTGATGCCTGATGAAACCGAAGACGACGACACTGCTTTCGATTGAAGGTTCAGTCCAACCTCGAAACCTTTATACAGCTTTTTCTGAGATAATCCGCACCCAGAAGCAAAGACAATTACACCCACTATCATGACGGTTTTTAAATAATTAAAATTAACTTTAAACATGATATTTATTACTCACCCTTGTTTTTTCTTAGAATAAATGTATATTTTTTAATTGATAATAGGTATCACCCATATGGGCTATTTTTGTTGTAAATACACATAAGGCTGGGGCAACAGGCCACAGCTTTGGGTGCGATAAGCATAAAAGCCATAGCCCTTCCTAGTTCTTAACAACGACCAAGTAACTTTCACCAGCCTATCCGCATAGCTATGCGGATATGCTAAAATCGGTCTACTCCAACTGCTTTAGATGCCCCCATGCCAGACAGCCCCGATTTCGACGACACTATTACTATTAGTGGCGAACCCATTGAGTTATACAAAATACTCAAGTTGGCGGGTGTGGCGACAGGCGGTGAAGGTAAAATGCTAATCGCCGAGGGCTGTGTTGCACTGAATGCTCAATTAGAAACCCGTAAACGTAAGAAAGTCTATGGTGGTGACACCGTACAGTTTGGTGAAGAGCTGTGGCTAATCGCACTTGCCGAGGGCGCACCTCGGGCCGAGCGTGCAGATGAAGACAACAGCCCTGCCCCACAACCCAAACAGCATATACCGCGTAAGAAAACGCGCCCAAAACTTAGTTAATGACGTGTATTCAAGCTCACTGTTAGCGCTCTGGCCTAATTTGCTAAAGCTTTGGCCTATTCAGCTAAAACAAATGATTTAATTCTCTATATAATGCGCCCAGATTAATGATTACAACAAACGGGTGATACATGACAAACATAATATCTAAGCTCAGTCTTATAGCCTCTTTAATATTCACAACTAGCGCCTTTGCTGGCGGCGGTAGCCCCGCCCCCGTAGACAACTTCAAGCCTCTTAATACCTACGGCACTAACCGCCCTTTTGATCAATACGCCTGGCTGACGGCACACAATGCCTTCGCATCAGATGATTACGGCTGGACCCACCGCATGCAGTCTATGGACATCCCGGATATGCTGGACGTGGGCACCCGTGGTTTGATGTTAGATATTCACAACAGTAATGGCGGCATCTATCTATGCCACAGCAGCTGTGCCCGAGACGGCTTGCGTGGCCCACTATTATGGAAGAGCATGTTGTCCTTCACTTGGTCACTAAACACGGTCGGCGACTGGTTAAATAAGCACCCCAATGAAGTAGTGACACTGATACTCGAAGACTACATTTCTGACCGCAATCAGTTCAATGCAGCCATTACCGCGTCTAACTACGAGCACATGATATTTGACGCAGAAGGGCAAGACGTAAACACAACGTCAAACTCATGGCCAACCCTTCAGCAGATGATTAACAGTAATAAGCGCATAGTAATTTTGACCTCTAAGTCAAACAACGGCCACTCTCCTTATGCTTCCCACGAGTGGAAGTACACCGTAGGCAACACCTATAACATTGGCGTGCCAGGCTTTACCCGTGATTACAGCTGTACGAATCGCGGTGAGAGTTCAGCCCTTAACACCGCTGCAGCGGGTGGCAGCAACCCGCATAAGATGTTTGTGTTCAATCACTTTCGCAGTACGCCAGAATACTTCTCAGCCACAGGAGACAATAAAGATGTGCTTTCTCGCTGGCAGAACTACTGCAACAGCGTAGGCGCACCACTGCCTAACTTTGTCTCGGTAGACTATGTTGAGCGCGGCAACCCTCTCTCTGCAGTGAATGAGTTCAACCGTCGCTGGGCACAGTAGTTAATACAGGTTTAGTACAAAAAGGCCTGCGCAATGCAGGCCTTTTTTGTTTAGTAATGACTTCTCGCTTTGACAAGTGACAAGCACTGAGTTCGGTATCTAGGGCATCAAATACTAAAACCTTGAAGCGTGTTAGAATGCGCACCCCAAAACACAGCAGTAGAGATAGTTATGCAAGCAATTCGTTGGATATTAGGTCGCATCATTCTTTTGATTAACTTCTTAACCCCCCCACGCGCTGTAAAGCGCCCTGTGGAGCAGCAGGCGCAGATTGATATACAAACGCAGTCTCTGGCTCTGTATCACTTTCAGGCCTGCCCATTCTGCGTAAAAGTGCGCCGCGCCCTGAAACGCAACAGCTTGAACATCGAAACTCGCGACGCCAAGCGCAGCGAAACGTTCAAACAAGAGCTACTCGCCGGTGGCGGCGCCTTAAAAGTACCTTGCCTGCGCATAGAAGAAGGCGGCGAGGTGAAATGGATGTACGAATCCTCTGACATCATTACCTACCTTGAGTCACGCTTTACTGCGCAGAACGCCGTAGCGGCATAAATTGCCTCTATACTGTTGCTATGGATCTACAACAGCTCAAACACAGCCTGCTCGACAGACTCGGGACCACAGAGGAGACGCCCTTTGGTCCCGACGCCTTGGTGTATAAGGTCAAAGGCAAAGTGTTTGCCATTATCGGCCTGAATAACCCGCCCTTCCCCCAAGCAACACAGCCCAATTTAGACGCCTCATTACAAGGTGTGCGAATTAATTTAAAATGCGAGCCTGACAAGGCTCTCGCCCTGCGCGATATGTTTGAATCGGTGATTCCCGGCTACCATATGAACAAAAAGCACTGGAATAGCATCATCATCGGCGGCGACTTACCCATTGAAGAGTTCTTTGCCCTGGTCGACCACTCCTATCTACTAGTGGTTAAAAGCTTAAAAAAAGCCGACCGCGAGGCATTAACACGATAAACTGTGACATGCCTGAAAACCTACACCCCTTTGCAACACTCAGCCCTGGCTTTATCGCCGACGCCATAGAAGCACAAAGCGATGCCAATGGCGCTTACTGGACCGACGGGCGCACCTTTCCCCTAAACAGCTATGAGAACCGTGTTTACCAAGTGGGCATAGAAGCAGCCCAACCCATCATCGCCAAATTTTATCGCCCCCAGCGCTGGTCAGATAAGCAAATTCAAGAGGAGCACGACTTCTGCTTTGAACTGGCCGCACAAGAGCTGCCCGTGGTCGCCCCCTTGAAAAATGGCGACGGTGAAAGTCTGCTACGCTTCGGCGACTTTCGTTTTGCCCTCTACCCTCGCAAAGGTGGCCACGCACCGGAGCTGGACAATATGGACAACCTGTTCACCCTAGGTCGTTTACTGGGGCGTATTCATTTAATCGGTGCCAGCAAACCCTTCCAGCACCGGCCAGACATCAATATAAACAGCTATGGCTATGACAGCATCAAGCTCATCGGCGAGCAGTTTATGCCCTCGGCTCTAGACGCCGCCTATAGCAGCCTGACCGATGACATTATGCGGATAGTCTCCCAGAACATGCAAAACGCCGAGTCCATCAAGCGCATACGCACCCACGGCGATTGCCACATCGGCAATATGCTGTGGCGCGATGACAATGCCCACTTTGTCGACTTTGACGACGCCCGCAGCGCTCCCGCCATTCAAGACATATTCATGCTCCTAACAGGGGGTGAGCGATCACAGCAGATCTCCCAGCTGAATGAAATACTCGACGGCTATAACGAATTTTATGACTTCGATGTACGCGAACTGCAG
>CAZBWS010000115.1:0-4539 GCA_964495705.1 uncultured Gammaproteobacteria bacterium | reverse complement strand
AGGTTCAACGACAGGTTCAACGACAGGTTCAACGACAGGTTCAACGACAGGTTCAACGACAGGTTTTTCCGCTGGGGTCGGGATGGATTCGGTGGCCGGTATTGTCACAGGAGCAATGCTCGGCTCACTAAGCACTTCAGGGGCGAGATTTAGAGCCTCTCCAAGCAGGGACTCTTGTTCTGTTGTGCTAATAACAGGTTGTGGGGTGGCCGTTGCATTGATTGTTTTCGGTTGTATATTTGCTGGCGCAGGGCTGAGTAAGCGGTTGAGTAGTTTCCAAGACTTTAGTTGAGCCTCTCTACCTAGATCTGCAACTTCTGTTTCTTGGGATGATGACAATGCCTTAATGGAACTATTGACTTTAGTTTGCAGCAGATTAAACCAAGCCGCTTTGCGGTGTAGTTTTTGTTGTTGCTCGCCAAGGGCTTTCCAGTTGTTTGTGAATAACTGGATATCCTCTGAGCTCAGGTTGTTCGCATTGACCAGTCGCTTGGCTTGACCGCTGATACTAGCATCGACATTACTCTGTGTATCGATGTCGTCGCCGCCAGATTGCATGGCCATAAAGGCAATTAGGCCAATTAATAGAACGCCAAAAATAGCCGCCGCTATAACAATGAAGGTTTTTTTACTTGTGCCAGCACCGCCTTCTGAAGGCGCTTCAATTTTGACGCTAGGGATATTAACGCTCGATAACCCAGGAGGCATGGGTGGGAAGGGTTTGCCAAATTCTATAGCGCTTAACTGCTTAGATCTCAGCGCAAAATATTGATCTTGCGTGAGCTTACCGTTGGAATAGGCTTGGGAAAGTATGCGTAAATTGGTGTTTAATTGCGCCATGGTTTTGATCTAGCTTCCTGGTGTTGCGGCTTCTACCACAATAACGGTTACATTGTCGTTGGCTTCATTGGCCAAGGCTGTTTCAATGAGTGATTGGGCGGCCTTAAAAGGAATTTGGTCCATCGCCCTCGAAATATCTTCGATAGTGATGTCTTTAAATAGGCCGTCACTACAAATCAAGTATTTATCGCCGGGCTGGGCAATGTCGTGATCAACATCAATCACCAGCTTGTCAGATACGCCTACCGCTCGCGTAATAATGTTAGCAGAGGGGTGTTTGCCAGCTTCTTCAGGCGTCATCATGCCTTTATCGACGATTTCCTGCACAAAGCTGTGGTCGTGGCTCACTTGATCGAGTTTTTTATTGCGATAGCGATAAATGCGGCTATCGCCAGCCCACATATAAAAAACATGATCTTTGTAGGTGTAGACCATCGCCACTGTGCTACCCATGACCTTGTCTGGTTGGCCCAGAGACTGGTTGTGCAGCTTGTCATTGACATCGAGAACGCGTTTTTCAATCAGCTCAATAGTCCTACTCAAGGTACGCTGTGCGGTAAAACCCTCAAGCGCGTCAATGATGGATTGGCTGGCGACATCGCCCTTGGCGTGCCCACCCATGCCGTCGGCAACAACCCACAAGCCTTCGTCAGGCAGGGTAAGGTAGGCATCTTCGTTGTGTTTGCGCACGGTTCCAACAGTGGTTAAACCGCAAGAGCGCCATTCTAAGCTTGATTCAATAGCCATTATATTTTTGAGAATTATTATTCCGTATAGATGGCTATGAATATGCCACAGATTCGACCGATTGCCGAGGCTTTGCCGCGTTTTTTTTAGAAACTAATCGACTAAATGAGTTTGGCATGGGGTTTGAAGCTCAGGTTTGCTAAAATCCCTTTCTGATTTTTACCTTTGGAACACTAGTATGAGCGTCAAGACTCGATTTGCCCCTAGCCCGACGGGCTATCTTCACATTGGTGGAGCACGTACAGCTTTGTTTTCGTGGCTATATGCCCAAAAGCAACAGGGGGCTTTTATCTTGAGAATTGAAGATACAGACCTAGAGCGTTCTACGGAGGCGTCGGTAAAGGCTATTTTTGACGGAATGACTTGGCTGGGCTTGGCGCACAATGAAGGCCCCTACTATCAAACGAAGCGTTTTGATCGCTACCGAGAAGTGGTGCAGCAATTTTTAGATCGGGGGCAGGCCTATCGCTGTACCTGTAGTCGTGAGCGCCTTGAAGCGTTACGTGAAGAGCAAATGCGCAACAAGCAAAAGCCCCGCTATGATGGTTGTTGCAGGAATAAAAATATAGCCGCCGATTGCGGCGAAGATTTCGTCATTCGCTTTGCCAACCCCCTCGACGGCGATGTGCTGGTTGCGGATAAGGTCAAAGGTGATGTTGTGGTTAGCAATGCAGAGCTGGATGATTTGATTATTGCGCGTACCGATGGCACGCCAACTTATAATTTGACGGTTGTTGTTGATGATATCGACATGGGGTTAACCCATGTTATTCGTGGTGACGACCATTTGAATAACACGCCTCGCCAGATCAATATGTACAAGGCAATGGGAGCCGAGCTGCCTGAATTTGCCCATGTGCCGATGATTTTGGGTGAAGATGGTAAGCGCCTTTCCAAGCGCCATGGTGCGGTTGGCGTGATGCAATACTACGAAGAGGGTTTTTTGCCAGAGGCCTTACTGAACTATTTGGTGCGCTTGGGCTGGTCGCAGGGAGACAGGGAAATCTTCAGTGTTGAAGAAATGATAGAGGCGTTTAGTCTAGAAGGCTTGAACAAATCTCCTTCAACCTTCAACCCAGAAAAGCTGTTGTGGCTGAACCAGCACTACATTAAAGAAATGCCTGCTACACAGCTGGCCGAACGCTTGCAGCCCTATATTGAGAAGGCGGGTATTAGCCTTGAACTAGGCCCTAGTCTTGATCAATGGGTTGACGGCTTCCGCGACCGTGCTAAAACCCTGGTAGAAATGGCCGCATTAACACGGCCCTACTACGAAGATTTTGAAGATTACGATGCGACTGCAGCGAAAAAGCATTTTAAGGCGGCGGCATTAGCGCCGTTGCAGGAATTGCTAAGCGCTTTTGAAGCGCTAGGTGATTGGCAGTCAGAAGCCTTACAATCCATTGTAGAGAATACGGCACAGAAACTAGAGTTGGGCATGGGCAAAGTCGGCATGCCATTACGCGTGGCCGTATGTGGCATGGGCATGTCCCCGAGCTTTGACGTTACCCTGTCACTATTGGGGCGTGACCGTGTTATTGTGCGTCTGAAGCGGGCAATTGCATTTTTAGAGAAAAAAATTGCGCAAAGCGCTTGACCAGAATAAAACTTTGCGTAGAATACGCGCCTCCACACAGCGTGGGGCTATAGCTCAGCTGGGAGAGCGCAACACTGGCAGTGTTGAGGTCAGCGGTTCGATCCCGCTTAGCTCCACCAATTGGTGCTTTTTACGCAAGTAAAAGCCACAAGATTCCGCACACTAGGCCGTGCATAACAAAGGAATCATTGCTGCAGGAACTGTGTCCCGTTCGTCTAGAGGCCTAGGACACCACCCTTTCACGGTGGTTACAGGGGTTCGAATCCCCTACGGGACACCACTACAAAAAACGAAGACGCCCTAGGGCGTCTTTTTTTATGTCTAAAACTAATGAAATCAATAAGTTAGTGTTCGAGGTCGTCCTAGGAGATCCTACCCCAGCGCCGCTAAAAGGAGGTAATAGGGGAGGTAATGGAATGCGCCGAGTTTGGTGTTATTCTGGCGCTGTTTTCGTTACCTCCTTTTTAAGGGATTAGGCATGAAATTAAAGGACACCCAGTTACGCCAAGCTAAACCGAAGGAAAAAACATACCGCCTACCTGATGGTGGTGGTTTGTACCTCGTGGTATCCCCAAGTGGTAATAAGTATTGGCAGCATCGCTACAAAACCCAAGGAAAGGGGAAAACCAAGTCGTATGGGCCATATCCTGCAATATCCCTGTTGCAGGCTCGTAAAGAGCTGTTAGAAGACAAGGAGCTACTCGCTAAGAGGCTAGATCCTTGTCGCCAGCATCAGCTGGAAAAGCAAAAAGCTCAGTTTGAATTAGATAATACGTTTGAAGCTGTGGCGAGGGCTTGGCACGAGAGTCAGGCTAGGCGCTGGAAGGAAAAGCAGGCTAAGGGGGTAATTAACTCCCTTGAGCGAAGAGTATTTCCTGAAATTGGCGATATTCCCATTAATGACATCACGACCCCTCAAATATTGAGGATTCTTCGCAAGATGGAAAAGGATGGCCTAGGCGACGCTACTCGGCGCATCAGGCAGCGTGTGAGCGCCGTTTTTACATTCGCGATGGCGGAGGGGCGCATACAATACAATCCCGCCCTGGGGCTTGAGAAGGCTATGAAGCCGCTGCCAAGAGTGCAGCATCACCGGTCGTTAAGTCTGAAGGAGTTAAAGAGCTTTTGGGTGGCAATGGAGAGCTATGGCGGCGATGCTCAGACAATCCTGGGGCTGAAGTTTATCATTCTGACTTTTGTACGTACCAATGAAATGCGATACGCGGAATGGGGTGATTTCGATTTTGAAAATCGGTTATGGGTAATCCCGGCCCACAAGATCAAAATGAATAGGCCGCACACAGTGCCTTTGAGTGATCAGGCAATAGCGATCCTAGAGCAGTTGCGATCCATTA
>CAZBWS010000114.1:0-4627 GCA_964495705.1 uncultured Gammaproteobacteria bacterium | reverse complement strand
GTTTCCAGCCTATCCGCATTAGGTCTCGCCACATTAGCGGCCAGCCTGGGCGCTGCTGTATCGCTAGCTCAATTTCAGCAGTCGCATTAGCGAGGTTTTTTTCACCACCCTGCCACTCGTAAATTAAACCACGTTGCCAGTGACGCAAGCTGCTGTGTTGATCTGTCGTTGCCAGCTTATCTATGTACTCGTCAAGAACAGGGCTAAAGCTGAATAAATCTAAGCTAGTCAACAATGGAAACAGCTTATTGGCCTTTTTTTCTAACAAGCCAATCTGATATTGCTGAACACTTATGCTGAGCGCGCACAGCAATAGAGCACTTAAAAGCAGTTTAATAAGAGTGCTTTTATAGGCCTGCATTATCGCAGTTTAAGTCTCTTCGTTCTCATAATATCCCGTATAGGCGTAGCTATAGCTGGACTGCTTGTCTAAATCTATCTGGTTTAAGACCACACCAGTAAGTGGCGCACCAGCCTGTAGTACATCGCCCGTACCCGCCTGAGCCAAATGCACTGACGTTGAAGCAGCTTTGACCACATAAATCAAACCGTCTGAGTGCGTAGACAAAATTAACGCATCGCTCACCGCTTGTGTTGGGGGAGAATCAATTATAATTCGGTCGTAGCTTTCTCTTAACTGTTTGACGATGTTGCCAAATTTTTCAGTGGACAGAAGTTCTAGGGGATTGGGCGGCACAGCTCCGGCCACCATAACATCGATACCTTCGACGCTTTGAATACACGCTTCGTTAGAAGCATTGCCTGCAATCAAATTTGCTAAACCCGGCGTGCCGACAGCAAAGCCCATTTTCTTCCCGACCGAAGGGCGGCGCATATCCGCATCGATTAACAGCACCTTCTCATTTAAGCCAAGGGAATGGGCTAAGTTCATGGAGAGTGTCGACTTGCCCTCTCCAGGGACAGAAGACGTTACCATGGTAACTTGTAATGGCTTATCAATACCGGCTAGCTGCAGACCTGTCCTGATCGTGCGTACCGCTTCGGCGTATTTTTTATGATCTTCGTCATAAAAAGCTCTAGATAAATTATCCTTCTCTCCACCAAGGTCCGCTAACTTAGGCAATATACCGAGCAGCGGAGCATTCAGTTTGCTCTCGATGTCTTCTGTGGTCTTAAAGGTGTTGTCCAGAATATCAATCAATAGTGCAACGCCAAAACTAAGCATTAGACTTAATATAAACACCGCTACCACAATCAAAGCCTTACGTGGTTTTACAGGAGTTAATGGCACTTTGGCGGCGTCCACAACACGAGCATTAGCCGTCGCCAAGTCGACCGTTTCAGTCGTCTCCTTAACGCGTTTGAAGAAGGTATTGTACAGCTGACGATTACTATTCACCTCACGCTGCAGTCGAGTTAAGGCAAATTCTTTTCGACGTATTTCTTGTAACTCGTTCTTACCCGATTCTAACTCTTTTAAAAGACGTCGTTCTTTACGCTTTGCCGCAGAGTACTCTTGTGAAATACCTTCCGCTACATTCTTCAATTGTTTGGTGTACTTACGCGTAGCAACATCTAAGTCTGCTCGTGCAGCCAGCATTTCAGGGTGTTTGGGGCCATAGCGTTGTGCTAGCTCTTCTAGCTTGGCATCTGCTTCTGCCTCCGCTTCTTTAAAGTGCTGAACTAAAGTGTCATTAAGTATACTAGAAACCGACTCAAGCTCCTCTAAAGACAAGGCGCCATTTTCATCCACTACCTGTTCGCTCAGGGCCTCTAACTCTGCCTTTTGTCGTCTCACATCTACTATCTGACTGGTGAGTTCATTGAGTTGCTTAGACACCAGTGTTGTAACGCCTTGCAAATCAATTAAGCCCTCTTGTTCGCGGTACTCTCGCAATGCAAGCTCAGAAGCTTCAAGACGATCTTCGAGCCCCCCTAAGCGCTCAGACAACATATCAATGGCACGCTGTGCAATACTCGCTTTAGCCTCTAAATTGCTTTGAATATACAGGCGCGCAAATGTATTGACGATATTTTTAGCCATATGGCGATGTGTAGATTCAAAACTAAGCTTAACTAGCTGCGTGCCACGTACGGGGGATACAGATAAGCCCTTGGCAATAATATTACTAACTCTCTCTAATTGACTTCGCTCTAGGTCCTCATCAGGAGCGACTTCATCCATGCCAAAAATATTTTTTATACTAGTAATCAACGAGCCTAACAGACTTTTTTTATTTAACACTTCCTGAAAATAAGGTGTGTCAACTAATTTTAAGCTCTTTGTTACTCTTTCTGCCAAGGCGGTAGACTTGAGCATTTCAAATTGAGTTTTTAAATATTCATTATTACTACTGTTTATGCCATAAACTTCTTCAATAGAAACTACTTTCGCCTCTTCCGCTTCGATTAATAAAGTTGCCTGCGCACGATAAGTCGGCGTAATAGCATAGGAGATTAGTCCAGCAAGCAAGGCTGCAAGTAATGAAATTAAACAAGCCTTTAAAGCATACTTCTTAATAAAGAAAAATACTTGCTTTATATCAATATTGATTTCAGAAAATTCTAAATTATTTTCTGCTTTATTCATGTGTATGGATGGATCTTTTTTCATGTTTGTCCTAAAAGAAGCTGTCATCAACCGTAATAATATCGCCAGGGAGTACTTCGGCAGCTAAATCTAATTTTTCTTCAGTAGATGAGCTGTCATCATGGATAACCCGTATGTTTTTCTTCGCGGCACGCTCAGTGAAACCTCCCGCAAGGGCGATTGCTTTTCGTACAGTTAAACCTGGAAGGAAAGGGTAGCCACCTGGCTTTTTCACTTCACCATTAATAAAAAAACTACGATATTCAAGAATAGTCACCGTAACTTTAGGGTTAATTAAAAAGTCGCCTTTTAAGCCCTTAGTCAGACTGTCTTTTAAATCTGAAATAGTTAAACCTCTTGAATCGACTTCACCCAAGAACGGATAAGTAAACGTCCCAGCATCCGTTAACCGCACTTCAAGAGATAATTCGTTTTCCCCAAAAACATGTATCTTAATTAAGTCGCTAGGACCTAACTTGTAACCTGAGGTTGATGTTGCTTGAACTAATGAACTAGATAGCAAAAAGAGTGTGATTGATAATAGTCTAATGAGCTGCATTTATATTTTCCAAAAATAACAAGGCCACCGCAAAGGTGGCCTTTTATACAGAATAATAACTGGATTAGTTATAAACCAATCTCTACGCCAAATACTACTGCACTACTTTGAGAGAATTCCTCAGCATCCGCTACAGCTATAGCAGCAGCTGTTGAATTAGCGGGGTCTGCCGTTTTATCCGTATAGGAGTAGTTCATGGAGATTGTGAAGTTACGCTCTACCTGGAACTCTAGACCCGCATTAAACCCAATTGTTTCAGCTTCGATACCATCTCGAGCTGTTCCTGAGCCAAGGTATTCATCTTCAACAAAGCGAGCGCCAATATTGGTTTTCAAATCATCATTCCAATTGTGCTCCCAACCTACTGAGGCAGTTAAACGATCAATAGCATCTTCAGTTCGTGCTACGTCATTACCATTACCGTTATCAAGTTCACGAGATAAACCAAAATTAAAGGCAGAGTAAGATTTAGGCTCCCACTTCACACCCAGTTGCCAAACTGTTTCGTCCTCTTCAACTTCAGGAGAGCGCTCTGTATATTCTTTTTCTTGATTACCAATTTTGAAACTACCTGATGTTTTTGCAGTAGCTTGCCACTGCACACCAAGAAATACTTGCGTATCATCATTATCCAAGCTATCCGAATTATTAAGATAATCATATTCCGTGCTGATTGCCTGTAAGAAAACTTCAGTTTTAGGAGCGACAGCAAAGAAGCCTTTAGCATCAATTTGATCTGCATCAAAGTCCTTGGTAGATGCTGAAGACTCTTTATAACGCTTACCTTCAGCATTAACACCAAGCTCTAAACGCGCGATAGAATCTTTGTTGCCTAGGTTATATTTTAAGCCGCCCTTGTTAACACGGAACTCTTCTGTGCTTAGAGTAGCACTAGTTGCATTTGGGCTACCTGCTGGGTCATGACCTCTAGAATAATCATAGAAAAACTCTAGGCTTTGCTTATTACTTAAACGAAAGTCTAAGCCTGTACCAAAAGAGTAGTCGTAATAATTATTAAAGCCTCTACCTGAGAAAACACCTTTTTCAGCTTGAGTGTTTATATCTAGGGCTAAAAAATCACCAAACTCTGTTTTAGCTTCTAGCTTTGGAGCCAGCTTATAGACATTTGCCGACTGCTCATTAGAAGGAGCTGAGGCAATATTATCGTCATAGCCAATACTTGCACTTAACGTTGGTGTAAATGTGAAGCCAGCAGCTTCAAAATCAGCTGCATCACGTAACTCTGCATTAGCAATTTGCGCTACACCAACACTAGATAGTGCTAATAATGTATATCCAATATTTTTCATCTTTTCCCCTAATATTTTAAACTAACTTTGCCCGAAGCTTCTCATATCATAATGAGAGTTCATCTAGAATGGGCGTGATTATGTCTTATCAGATATAGCTTGTCTACGGCTATTAGCCAATAAATTTTATTACTTAAACCTATATTTTAAATATAAAAAAACGCCCAAGTTATTACAACTTGGGCGTCTCTTCAAAAATAATCCTGG
>CAZBWS010000113.1:0-4651 GCA_964495705.1 uncultured Gammaproteobacteria bacterium | reverse complement strand
GCTTAAGTGCTGCAGCTTAACTCGATCAATGCGGATGGCCTGTAATAGGCTATCCCCATTAACCCACTCCCCCACAACTTGATATATAATCCCTGCATATTAACCAATACTTGGGATTACCATGCCTGTCTATCGTTCAAAAACCTCCACTTCTGGCCGCAATATGGCGGGCGCTCGCGCACTCTGGCGCGCCACGGGCATGAAAGATGATGACTTCCACAAGCCGATTATTGCGGTAGCCAATTCCTTCACTCAATTTGTGCCAGGGCATGTGCACTTAAAAGACATGGGGCAACTCGTTGCTCGCGAAATCGAAAAAGCCGGCGGCGTAGCTAAAGAATTCAATACTATCGCCGTCGATGACGGTATCGCCATGGGTCACGACGGCATGTTGTACTCCCTGCCCTCCCGCGACATTATTGCGGATAGCGTGGAATACATGGTCAACGCCCACTGTGCTGACGCCCTCGTATGTATTTCTAACTGCGACAAGATCACACCCGGCATGTTGATGGCAGCGATGCGCTTAAATATCCCTGTGATCTTTGTGTCTGGTGGCCCTATGGAAGCAGGCAAAACCAAGTTAGCGGGCGAAGTCATCAAGCTAGACTTGGTTGACGCCATGGTTGTCGCGGCAGATGACACCGCCAGTGATGAAAAAGTCGCCGCCTTTGAACGCTCCGCCTGCCCTACCTGTGGTTCTTGCTCGGGTATGTTCACGGCCAACTCCATGAACTGCTTGACCGAAGCCTTGGGCTTATCTCTGCCGGGCAACGGTACAACCCTAGCCACCCACGCTGACCGTGAAGAGCTATTCCTAGAAGCGGGTCGCCGTATTGTAGATCTCGCCAAGCAGCACTACGAACAGGATGATTACTCCGTACTACCGCGCAGTATCGGCTCTTATGCTGCATTTGAAAATTGCATGGCCTTAGATATCTGCATGGGCGGCTCGACCAATACTATCTTGCACTTACTAGCGATTGCCCAAGAGGCAGAGCTGGACTTCACCATGAAAGATATGGACCGCCTTTCTCACAAGATCCCGCAACTGTGCAAAGTAGCGCCGAACACTCCCGAGTATCACATTGAAGACGTGCACCGCGCGGGTGGCATCATGGCGATCTTGGGCGAGCTAGACCGTGCCGGTGTAATCAATACAGAGTGCCCCACCGTGCACTCAGCGACCATGAAAGATGCTTTAGATAAGTGGGACATCATGCGCAACCCTAGTGAAGACATTCAAACCTTCTTCCGTGCAGGCCCCGCTGGCATCCCCACGCAAACCGCATTCAGCCAAGCCACGCGCTGGAAGACATTAGACGACGATCGCGAGAACGGCTGCATCCGCTCGATCGATCACGCCTTCTCCCTTGAAGGTGGTCTAGCGATCTTGCACGGCAACATCGCCGCAGATGGCTGCGTGGTTAAGACCGCTGGTGTTGACGAGTCTATCTTAGTATTTGAGGGCTCAGCCTATGTTACCGAATCTCAAGACGAAGCGGTTGCGGATATCTTGGCTGACAAAGTTAAAGCGGGTGACATTGTCATCGTACGTTACGAAGGCCCCAAGGGCGGCCCTGGTATGCAGGAAATGCTCTATCCCACCTCTTACATTAAGTCGAAGGGCTTGGGCAAAGCCTGTGCACTGCTCACAGACGGTCGCTTCTCTGGCGGTACATCCGGCTTATCTATTGGCCACGTCTCTCCAGAAGCCGCGGCAGGCGGTGCGATTGGCTTAGTTGAGCAAGGCGATAAAATCCGTATCGACATCCCCAATCGCAGCATCGATGTACTGCTTAGCGACGAGGAGCTAGCGACACGCCGTACAGCGATGGACGCCAAAGGCAAAGCCGGCTGGAAACCCGTTGAAGCGCGCCCACGTAAAGTCTCTGCGGCGTTGAAAGCTTATGCGCTATTGGCAACGTCTGCGGATAAAGGCGCGGTGCGCGATTTGTCGATGTTAGACTAGAACTTCTATGCGGATAGGCTGAAACTTACCTCATTCCGGCCTATCCGCGTTATCTAGTGGCCAAGTAATAGTTAAATAGGGACAGACCAGGTTTTAACGTAGAAATTTATCCCCAAGATACTTTTTATGAGTGACTGTAAAATACAGACAAGCGGTATAAAAAACTAAATTGATTGGGCAGCCATTAAACAAAACCCATTTCTGTATCATATAAGGCTATAATCATTATTGTATTATCCGCAGCTTTCGAATATAAAACATAAACATTATTTACAACCGATTAAGAGAAACGTCATGTTTAAAAAAGTCATATTAAGCGTTATTGGAATGCTCATGTTATCAGGCGCGGTGCAAGCTGCAGACCCTAATATTTATTCACATAAAAAATCAGGAGCCATCAAAGGTACAGACCCAGTGGCTTATTTTTCATTGGAAGCAGGCCAAAAATCGGTCAAGGGCTCTAAAGAGCATACCCATGAATGGAATGGTGCAACATGGCGTTTTTCAAGCGCCGACAACAAAGATAAATTTATTGAAAACCCAGAAAAATATGCCCCACAATATGGCGGCTATTGCGCGTTTGCAGTTTCACACAACTTCACTAAGCCGACCGACCCAAATGCATGGCGTATTGTAGATGGAAAGCTGTACCTTAACCTCAGTAAAAAAGTACAAAAGAAGTGGCTAAAAGACGTCCCCGGTAACATTTCTAAGGCCGATAACAACTGGCCAACCGTATTAGGCAAATAAAATTGTAAGGTAAACAGTGGCAGCCCTATATCAGCTGCCACTGTTTATGCCGATTAAACGGATCTTTTAAAGGGCTCTGAACCTTTTTCTCTTCAATTGTTAACGATTATTGGCGGCCCATTCAGATAGCTCACTTTCTACGCCTGTCCAAATAAGATACCCCTCAAACCCCGCTGATAACGCACCTTCTCGTGCAATAATACCAAAGTACTGATTCTCAAAATCAATAAAGGGGTACGCCGTAAGCACCCGCACTTGATACTCGAGTCGTTAATGGGCAATCAAAAGAAAGCGAAGAGCATTCCACCCTCCAAACGTGAATTGCTTATTGATGGTAAATCATAAAATTCTTCTCTGGGGACAGAGTTATAACAACCTCAGGCCACGTTTTAATGCTGATTTTTTGCAGGCCTACCAGGCGTAGCCCCTACTCGCCTTGCGCCCCAAAGCATACTGCGCCTATACGTTCGATTAATATACTGCACATAGCGCTGGCCTAAACGGGAACGACGGGGCATGGCACTCTCCTTGTGTGTTGTATGAAGATAGACCAATACTTGGAAAATGTATTGCTAGTAGCGTATCCGCATAGTTCAACCAATGTCATTTTGAGTGCAGCGTCAGCGTAGTCGAAAAATCTAGTTCGCGATATTTAGACAAAAAAGCCCCGCGTTGGCGAGGCTTTGGATTACTGGGAATTAAACGTGGTCTTCCCTGTTTGTTCGTTAATATTATTTAGCTACAAAGATAAATTTTAAAGGCCTCGTAATCTCGGGGCCTTTTTTAATGACAAGCCATTCATTGCTATACTCCTGCGATGAAAGTTCTCCATGACAAGTTCCAACAACTCATCGCCACCCCCTCCGTCAGCTCGGTGAACCCCGACTTCGACATGGGCAACCGTGCCGTCATTGATCTGCTCGCCACTTGGTGTGAGGCAGCGGGCTTTAACGTAGAAATACAGCCCATTCCTGGCCAGTCCCACAAAGCCAACTTAATTGCGGTAAAAGGCTCGGGGGAAGGCGGCCTAGTATTGTCAGGTCACACAGACACGGTGCCCTGCAATGAATCGCTTTGGACTAGCAATCCTTTCATCGCTACCGAGCGCGACAATAAACTATACGGTCTGGGCAGCACGGACATGAAGTCATTTCTTGCTATTGCTATCGAAGCGACCAAAGATATTCATGCGGATAAGCTACAAGAGCCTATTTACATTATCGCCACCGCAGATGAAGAGAGCTCAATGTCTGGCGCAAAAGCCTTGGTCGATGCAGCGAAAGTCAAAGCCCGTTATGCAGTGATTGGCGAGCCCACCTCCCTGCAACCTATCCGCATGCACAAAGGGGTTATGATGGAGGGCATCAAAGTCACAGGGCAAAGCGGCCATTCCAGTGACCCAACACTGGGTAACAATGCCATGGAGGGCATGCATCAAATCATGTCTGAGCTACTGATTTTTCGCAAAGAGCTACAGGACAAGTATAAAGATCCCCTATTTGCCGTGCCTGTACCCACCTTAAACTTCGGCCACATCTGTGGCGGCGACAATCCCAACCGCATCTGCGGGCACTGTGAAATGTCGATTGACCTGCGCCCCTTGCCTGGCATGGATATACAAGAGCTGCGCCCAGTGCTGCACCAGCGTCTAAGGCAACGATTAGAAGGCAGTGGCTTAAATGTAGGCTTTGAAACACTGTTCGATGGTGCACCACCTTTTGCTACCCCTGCACACTCTGAGCTGGTCAAGGCCGCCGAGAAACTTAGCGGTAGCGAAGCCCAAGCCGTCGCCTTTGGTACCGAAGCGCCCTATTTCCAACAGCTAGGTATGGATGTAATCGTTATGGGTCCGGGTAGCATAGACGTTGCACACCAACCCGATGAATATCTGCCTCTTGATCAAGTACAGCCCTGTATTGATCACCTACA
>CAZBWS010000112.1:0-4756 GCA_964495705.1 uncultured Gammaproteobacteria bacterium | reverse complement strand
TGCTAAAGTCCTAAAAAACAGGCTACGACCATGAGCAAACACATCATCATCACCGGTGCCGCCAGCGGCATTGGCGAGCACATGGCTTTTGCCATGCTGAACAAGGGGCATCGCGTCACCCTATGTGACATCAATGCGGATAGGCTGCAGCAGCTGTTTGCTGAACACCCACGCAAAGAGCTAATCAACCTGCAAACACTCAATGTAACCTCGGTAAGCAATTGGCAAGCTATGATTGCTAGTAGCTTGTCCGCATTTGGTGATTTAGATTATCTATTTAATATAGCTGGAATTATCACACCAGGTTTTATTCACAAGACCAGTATTGATGACCTGGATAGGCAAATGGACATCAACGCCAAGGGCATGATGTATGGGGCGAAGCTAGCGGCAGAATTGATGGTTGAGCAAGGCTATGGGCATATCATTAATGTAGCCTCTTTAGCTGGCGTAGTCTCGGCTAGCGGCATAGCAGGTTATAATGCCTCTAAGTTTGCTGTGCGGGGTTTCTCATTAGCGATTGCTGCCGACCTAGAAGCCCATGGCGTGAAGGTCACCGTGATTTGCCCCGACTTAGTTAGCACACCCATGATGGAGCAACAGCTGGATTATGCCGAGGAATCTGCCCTAGTCTTCAGCGGTAATAAAGCCTTAACCGTCGAAGATACCGAGCAAGCCTTTTATATGGCTATGCAAAAACAGCCCGTAGAAATACTACTGCCTTTCTCGCGTGGATTACTGGCCAAGATCGGCAGCTTTTTTCCTGTTTTCACTCGCTACTTAGCCAAGTACTTACAGAAAAAAGGCAAAGCCGCCATTTTATCCCAAGCCAAACACCGCTAAATAATTATTTAAAGATCACTGCCGCAATCGCATTCTGTGCACATACCGGCATAAAACGCATTAAGAACACCGTCGCGATATTATTAATACCTGGCACGACCGCCGCCTTATTCTTGGCTAATGCGGATAGGCCAACAGACGCGACTTTATCGGCACTCATAAAGAGTATTTTCTCTAACAAACCACTGAAATCTTGACCCGCTGTGGCACCAAACTCCGTTGATGTTGCACCGGGGTTTAACACGGTAACGTTAACGCCGTGGCTGCGATACTCTTTATTCATCGCCACACCTAGCGATTTAACATAGGCCTTAGATGCGGCATAGGTCGCCATATTCGGCACGGCAAAATAACCCACCACTGAACCAACCAATAAGATATTACCTGAGCCACGCTGCTTCATTTTATCGGCAAATAAATGGCTGAGTGCGGTTAATGTACGCACATTCAGATCCACCATATTCAACTGAGTATCAACAGGGATGTCAGTAAATAAATCTTGTTTGCCGTAGCCCGCGTTATTCAACAGAATATCCACCTGCTTGCCTGCACCTTCGGTGGCCTCGAAGAGTTTTTGCGGAGCATCGGGCTGAGCCAAGTCTAAGCTAATCACCTCTGCGTTAATGCCATGCTCTGCGACTAATTTCGTCTTCAGTGTTTCTAGGCGATCAGTACGTCGCGCCACTAAGATCAAATTACTACCCGCTGCCGCTAATTGCGTTGCAAAGCACTCGCCAATACCACTAGACGCACCTGTGACTAATGCGGTTTTACCTTTGAATTTTTCTAAGCTCATTTGTTAACTCTGTTCTATATTAATTAATTTTTTTATTAAGCACGCAAGCGTCGTGTTTTAAAACCACGCAAGGCAGTGGTGCCCAACACTTTAAGTAAAGAGCCAAAACCACTTTCATTCAAAGCAGGGTCTTTGCCATCACCCATACGAGCAATTTGGCGCGAATACCAAGAGACCTCCATCATCGCCATTTTATCCACCATTTTAATCCCCGTTTTAATTGGCTCAACCGTACTCACCACAGGCTCTCCCGCTAATACCTTACTGCTAAACTCAGGGTCTACTGCCAGGGTACGGCCCAAACCCGTCACATCCATCGCCCCAGATGCGAGGGCCGTATTAATTCCCTCAGCAGAGCGGAACCCCCCCGTGACCATCAGCGGTGTTTTAACACGCTGGCGGACTTTTTCAGCGTAGTCCATAAAATAGGCTTCGCGTTGTCTGGTGCTATCTTTCACTTTCTTTCCCGCCATCTCGGGGTTTTCATAGTTACCCCCAGAGATTTCGATTAAGTCCATCCCCAATGCGGATAGGCTCTCAGCGACCAGCATAGACTCCTCTTCGGTAAATCCTCCACGCTGAAAATCAGCCGAGTTCATCTTAATACCGACATTAAAATCATCACCCACGGCTGCGCGTATTGCTTTATACACCTCTACCGCAAAGCGCATACGATTTTCTATACTGCCGCCCCACTGGTCCGTGCGCACATTGTGTACAGGAGATAAGAACTGGCTAACCAAGTAGCCGTGGGCGCCGTGAATTTGTACACCCGTAAAACCCGCTTGCTTACATACCGCAGCAGAAGTAGCAAAGCGTTGGATCAGATCTTGAATCTCAGCTTCACTCAAGGCGCGGGGCTTATTGAAGTGCTTATCCAAAGGCGCCTTCAAAGCCACTGCCGATGGTGCAACTGGATGCTTAGTTAAGAATTTGGGAGTTTGTTTACCGGGATGATTCAACTGTACCCAAATCTCTGTGCCATTCTGTTTACCAGCTTCTGCCCAGCGCTTCAGCTCCGCCAAATCCTGGTCATCTTCAATAACCACATTATTCGGCTCGCCTAAAGCGCTCTGGTCAATCATTACATTGCCGGTAATTAACAAGCCTGTTCCGCCCTGTGCCCAACGGCCATAGAGCGTGCTTAATTTTTCAGTAGGGTGATTATCCGTTGTCCCCAAGGCCTCGCTCATAGCCGATTTCGCTAGGCGATTTTTAAGTACCGTGCCCGACGGCAGTGTTAGGTTTTCTGTTGCGTTCATTGTCTATACCTTATTGGTTAATGCCAGCAAAATCAGCGCTGGCAGTCCATAGTCGTTGTGCCATAGCCATATCTTGACCGCGTTTAGATGACTCTTTTTTATTACTGCTCTGACCAAAGTAAGCCCCAGAGTGAATCTCTATGCCCGGTTCAGTGGCCAGATAAATACTCGTTTGTGCACCGCGCTTAGGGGTCATGTGTCCGCCAAAAATACGATACAAGGTTTTACGCAAGACGCCCCGGCCCGCGATATTAGTGCCGACTCCGCCAGGGTGTAAGCTAAAGCTACTAACACCATCATCGGCGTAACGTTTCGCTAGCTCGCGGGTAAACAACACATTGGCTAACTTAGACTGCCCATAGGCCGTTAGTGGCCTGTAGACTTTCTCGCCTTTAAAACTCTCAAAATCAATCTTACCCAGCTGGTGCATCATCGACGCAACATTGACCACGCGTGCATTACCCGAAGCTTTAAGCTCAGGTAGCAATAAATGTGTCAGCAGAAAATGGCCTAGATGATTCACACCAAACTGCATTTCAAAACCTTCAGTCGTCTTTTGCTCAGTCATAGGGAATAGACCGGCATTGTTCACCAGTACATCTAACTGTTTAAATTGAGACTTGAAGGATTCAGCAAAGGCACGAATAGAATCAAAAGAAGCGAGATCCAAGCTCATCAGCTGCACCTGCGCCTGTGGCACAGCCTGCTGCAATGCCTGCAGTGCAGACTCCGCACGCACTGCATCGCGACAAGCCATTACCACTTGCGCGCCTTGTTCAGCTAATGCCTTGGCGGTCTCAAAGCCTATGCCACTATTGGCGCCTGTAATGATAACTATTTTATCTTTCATGATTTTTCTCCGACTCACTTCGATATGTTTCGAATTTACTCATTAGTTCGAGAAATGTCAAACTATCAAACATCCATAAAGACGCCAATTGTCCTGTCGCCTAACAACAAAATCAAATCATACTTATATATTCGCAGGTATATCCCGTAGATTTAATGATTTTAAACTTCTATACTTATCGAATTAAAAACTAAAAGCAGACTAACAAGAACAGTAAATATGGCACAACCACCCGAAAAAATAGCTAAAGCCTTTAAAGCACTCAGCAACCCTAATCGGCTGCGTGTATATACCGAAATCATGCAGCGACAGGGTGACGGTCTCTCCGCAGAAACGGGTTGTGCGCTTATAGATCTCATGCCCTGCTTGAAAATTGGCGCACCGACCGTTTCTCATCACATTAAAGAATTGGTTAACGCTGACCTCATTCATGTGCAAAAGAATGGTAAGTTTATGACCTGCTTTATGAATGAATCCATGCGCAAAGAACTACAAGCTTTTTTCATTGGCTTATAATGCCTATCACGAGAACATACCCATTATGAATAACAACATTATTAAAACTGAAGATGATCTGACAAGCCTCATCTCCAACGCACCTATTACAGTCATCACTACTTATCGTGGCAACTGGTGCCCTTTTTGTCGCAAGTACCTATCAGACTTTAGTAAAGCCTATGCTCAAGCCTCACAGGAGAACACTCAGATTTTGGGTGTCTCAATTGACGAGCAAAAAACTAACGATGCTTTAAAAGCTAAACTCGGTTTAAATTTTGAATTGTATACCGATGAAAATCGATTATTTAAGTCACTTTATAATGTTGTGACCTCTGATCACTTGATTGCCCCCGTCAAAAAACAACACCTGCAACCTGCCGTATTTATTTTTCAAAATGGCGTGAAAGTATTTGAATGGATTCAAACACCAAAGCTGAAGAATATGGGTGGGGCAGCTAGTCGCTTACCCGTAAAAGAAGTGTTTGAAAAAGTAGCAGCGCTGCAAAA
>CAZBWS010000111.1:0-4790 GCA_964495705.1 uncultured Gammaproteobacteria bacterium | reverse complement strand
GTAATATCGCCCAGGCCAGCGCCCCCCGCACCCGTTTCAATAATCACATTGCCATTGACTAATGCATCTGTGATATTGGTATTACCCAGCAGTGATGGAGAGTTATCCGACGTAAACATTTGTGGATTAACGCTATCTATCCCTACACTAGTATTTGAGGCTATGATTTCTAAATCAAATGGATCAAGCAACCAAGTGCCCGCGACACCATTAATGGCCGAGGCATCATAATCACCCGTGGCTTCGATATATCCCGCAGAGGTTTCAATAAAACCACCATCACCAGCGACGCTACCACCTTTGGCGGTAATGGTTCCGTGCATACGCCCAGCCTCGTTGGCATAGACGATCACCGTGCCACCATCGCCCGTTTCAACCGCATCTGCATGCACTTGTGTATCCTGACCCAAAAACACCGCATCCGCATTGCGAATCCCTTGATCTTGGCCTCTTAAGCCGCCACCGATGTAAACCTCGCCACCACCGGTTTGACCGGAAACATCAACCACTGCCTCATCAACCAAGCCAATATGTTTGCCTTCCATCAACACGGTTCCACCTTCGCCCTCAGAGCCTGTGGCGATGATATCTCCCGCAATTAAAGTGACGCCGTCTTGATTTTCTATATGAATGTCACCACCTTGTATACCAGAGGCGGATACAACCGCATCTTCAGTAACAGTGATATCCTGCATGGCCGACAACACAACATTGCCCGCTGCATCTAAGGACAAGCTATTTGCTTCAATGGTGCCCTCGTGGCGGATGGAGCCTGCAAACAAACCCACTGCGCCTCTGTCCGCCACTAGCTGGCCCAGATTGAGTATTTCATTGTCGGGAGCTTGCACTTCAAATTCAACGCCGTCTAAGTCCCAGCTGCTCAGGGTGACCGACTCTCCTGCCGCTAGGATCAAGGCCCCGTCTTGTACCGTAATCACACCACTGTTTTCAATTTGTGGAGCAATTAACACCACTTCACCACTGGGGCCCGCGGCAATCACGCCACGGTTAATGACCGAGCCCGCATCATCGCCTGAAAAATGAAGCTTGCCCGCTAAAAAGTCCTCATTAGTGATATCTAAACTCGACGCCAACAGGCCCGCAGTATCTATCAAGGCATTTTCACCAAACACAATTCCCGCTTGGTTAATCAAAAACACGCGGCCATTGGAAGACAGCGTGCCGTGGATTTCAGAAAGGTTATTCCCAACAACACGGTTCAACACCGAAGATTGTGCATTTTGCTGAATGAACTGAGTTGTTTCACCATTGGCGATGCTAAAGCTTTGCCAGTCAATAATGGCATTCGGGCTATTCGTTACCTGCAGTAAATTGCCGTTGGCACTAATGCTAGCACTGCCATGCACGACATTGGCCCCGGTCGGGTTAGCTAAAGCTGCACCTCCGCCATAGAGCCCTAGAAGAATGCCGATGCTGATATTTTTAATAGTCATTGTCTTGCCCATTTGTATTTACCTTTAGCATCCTTGCTTGGAGCCTGCGCACCATCATTACTTTTATGTACTGTTAACTGATATAGCATGTGCCATCGATACCGCCAGTGTCCGGAATAGTTCCAATCGAGGGGTCAGGTATTTCAGGAAGCTGTGGAAAATCCGTAGGCAATAGTTTTGGCACGCCACCCTCTGGATAGCCCCCGCCTTCACCCGCACCTATATCCAGGTTGCCATTCTCGCCCTCCATCGTCACGATGCCTTCGTGCACACTGACGTATAGCCCAGGAGAAACACTTTCAGAATCCAACTCAGAAAACATTGCATCCTCATCAATTTCAACCTGGTCAGGCTTAGGCGCAGTATTATTAATGAAGGATGAAGGCACCTGGGATAAATCAAGTACCTGCAGAGGGCTGCCAACGTTTGCAACAAAGCCATACTCGCCATTATTCAATTGCTGTACATTGCCACCTTGGTCCACATCAATACCTCCATCCCAAACATGGGCAAACATGCCATCACTTGCTGGCACTTCCGCATAGGCAGGGGAGGAAACTAAATCGAGTACTCTATCTATTAGAGTAGGCTCGCCGGGAAAGTAAGCTGCATCATCTAAAGAGATGCAACTGCCTTGGCACTGCAAGTCATAGCCTGTGCCACGAATACCAATCGTCGCCACTGGCGTTCGCATTTTATAGGCATTGCGATTGAGCTTGCCTATTCGACCACTCACCGCGCGTAAGCCTCCGCGTAGCAGGCTCATCAAGGCCACATTTTCACGGGGTTTTTCAACATTAAACTTGAATTTTTCTACTAAAAACTGGCTGCGTGGCTGCATGGTGACACGGGACTTATCCCTAAAGGCAATCACACCAAACGAGTTCTTTCCGGAGACCAGCGTATCGCCTTCATAGATAGGCTCACCGCGACGCACTTTGCGCTCATTTCCATCTACATTGCGTGCAGCCATATGACCACGCATAAAGGCCACGCGACCCACTGCACGGGGCTTTGCTAAATCGACTTTCTTGAGGCTTTTACTTTCTTCGGCGCAGTCCGTACCGCACAACCGGGCTTCAAACTCTGTGCCGCGTATGCCAATAGTTGCTACGGGGGTACGCATTTTGTAACCATTGCTATTGTACTTACTGATAAAGCCAGTGATGGCGCGCATGCCGCCACGGAACAAGCTCAGTTTAGCGGAGGCATCTTTAGTCAAGCTGGGATTGAACTCTTCTACTGCAAATTTACTATTCGGACGCAGCGTTAAGCGAGTGCCATCGGTTAAACGCAAAATAGCAAAACTTTTCTTGCCCGTAGTAATGATGTCATTGCGATTAAATTTGGCGCCACGGCTGACTATGCTGGCTCCCTGTGAAGCCCCCTGCAAGGTAGTAGCGCCACGAGAATACTCGACAACGCCCACAGCTCCAGTAGTAGTCCGGGGCTGTAGCCTATTTGCCTGGGCTGCGGCTTTTGCCCGTTCCACAACCGACCGAGCCCCCCCCTCCACTGCCTGTATAGGTGACCCAACAATCAGACAAGCTAAGCCCGCTGCAGCTAATATCTTCTTCATTATTTTCTCCCGACGCGGCTCTTTTGGCCGCTACTCTTTATATTAGCTGCTTGTCCCGCAAGAAGCCGTGACCCTGTTCACAGTCTAGAAACGCGCAAACAAATTAAAATGTGCTCGCACATCCCCTGAATCGACCCGATTGATACTGTTTCTTGCTCTAGCCACGTCCAGCTGTGCTGATAAACGCTGGGCTAAACTATAGCGAAAACCTAAACCAAAGCCTGCTAGGCGCTGTTTTGTTTTTAAGCCTGTCGCAGAACTTCTCAAGTTTGTACTTTCCCCCCAGTCATAAAACAGCACCGGGCGTACTGCACCCACAGGTTTTAGCCACAATTCATTGCGCACTAATTGAGCATTATCACCAGAACTTATGCGCTCTTCATAACCACGCACAGAAGCGACACCACCAATACCATATTTTTCCCCTGCAATCAGTACCTGATTGGCTCTCTGCGCACTTAGCTGCAAGCGCCAAATCCAACCTGGACCAAAGGCTACATCCTGATATATAGAAGTGCGCCATAGATCCCAGTCTACATCTGGCGTACCCGGCGCTGTATCATAGTCAGATTGATCATTGTGATTGTTGAGTTCTACATTTTTGGCGTATTGAAGCTGAGCTGACCAGCTATTTTTACTGTATTGATAACCCATGTCATAACTGAGTGTAAGTGGTGTGCTACGGCGCCTATCATTCAGTTGAACCCCAAGGCGACTGATTAAAGTATTGTTATCAACAAACTTATCTTCCAGTGCAAGACTGAAAGAATGGCGGTATTTTCCAATATTCAAAAATGAGTGGTTAAAACGCACTCCACTTACCTGCCCGCCACCCAACAAGCTGCCAAATTCTGCAGAGCCACCGGCTGCACTATTCAAATTAACAATTCCCGTATCGACATCGGAACGGGAAATATAAAAACTCAGTGCTGATTTAAGTTGATATAAAGGGATGCGGTAATTAACACTCAATTGAGAAACAACCGAATCATCGCCGGGGGCATAGGTCAGTGCAGCGGTATAACTATGATCTTTATTCAGGATGTTATTGTGTTGAAAGCCGACCGTATTACGCCACTTACCGGTAAGATCATTACCTGTATTGCTCAAAGAGGTAAATATATTCCATTGCCGTTGGTCGTTAACCTTAATAGCAGCATCTACCTCTCCCGGGCGTTTACCACCTTTAAAAGACACCTTTATCGACTTCGAGGGGTTTTCATTTGCTAATTGAACAGAGCGCGATATCTCACGGGTATTCGGCGGCAAACCAACAACCAAGGTAGGTACACTGGCTTTAGCGTTGCTTTCATCAAAGTGTTTATGGCCCTGCACAACCACGTTGCCAATACGTTGTTGCATGACTTCTAATGAAACCACGCCACCTGTTAATGTCTGCGGGGGTAAGCTGACTTCAAAAAAAGCATAGCCTTGCTGACGCAGCTCAGACTCCAAAGCGTCTCCCGCCGCCTGCAGCCCTTCAAGGCCAGAATGGCTGCCTTTGAAAGGCGCAAGAATACCCGCCACCTTTTCATCAGAAAATGGCAGTTGCCCCACAACATTAAAAGCCTCTACATCGAAACTAATCTCTGGCGCCTCACCTATCGCCTGCGCCAATTGAGATAGCAATAGTAAAGACACCCCCCATGCCTTTACAGAATAACGACCCAATGGATCGATTTTTCCCTTAATCATTTTGTCGCCCTGAATAATCGGTGTTTTTAGAGTACACCTATTATTGCACTGGTTTTAATGTA
>CAZBWS010000110.1:0-4895 GCA_964495705.1 uncultured Gammaproteobacteria bacterium | reverse complement strand
GGCGACGCGTTAGCGGCGTCCAGCCCGCAGGGCGATTGTGCCCAAACTTGTTATGAGTCATCGTTTACGCTTTTATAAGTCATCTTATACTGTGTGCATCGACTCACGCCGTACTCAATATCTATTTCGTAACTTATACCTTTAGTGTTACTGACAACACCCCCAAATTCTGACGGGGATAGCTTGTTATTGAATCTACTAACAGACCTAGAAACGAGCTCTTTTTTTGAATAAACAGAAAACCTCGCATACGCAGCAGGAGTATCTTTATATTTATCTGGCACGATGATTGAAATATAGCTGCAGTCACTACAGAGGTTTGATTGTTCTGTAGTAAAGGTAAACCCTAAGTCTGAACTTGGTTCTATTTTTTGAGGGCCAGCTATACACGCATGACCAATTTCAGTAATCAACAAAACTGCAAATATAAGGTATTTCATATCAATGCTCATAACAGCTGATTCAACGACACCTGTCGTATATCTCATTCAGCATCGCTGTCGTTTATTTATTTCATTTAAAAACTCATGATCGACGATTATGCTAATTTTTTCAATCACTTATCCAGTATGTCTAAGGGCTTTCTAGTTTGCATATGCGACAGGGGGGGCTTGGATAGATCTGTCGTATATTTCTGGCGCCGTTGGACATGTAACACAATAAAACATTGCAATTCAATGGTTTACAAGAACACGAAGCCTCTCTCTTTTGGGCATTGCGACAGCTGTCGGTGAGTTCGGGTATAGACGTATATAATCGGCGACAAAGTTCTCTAAATGTTCTCGTTTTTTGAATTAGCGACTAAGATCTAAGAATGAGTAATAGTGCGTATCAAAATTTTGAAGATAGTCCTTCATTTCTACCCTCTTCTCCCGTGCGTTTATTAGACCAGGTGAGGGCGTTGATTCGGGCACAAAATAAGTCGTGGGCGACAGAAAAAACCTATATTTATTGGATTAAGGCGTTTATTTTGTTTCATAACAAGCGACACCCTAAGGATATGGGGGCGCGTGAGGTAGAGGGCTTTTTATCGTATTTGGCCGTGCAAAGAAGGGCATCACCGAGTACGCAAGGCACAGCTTTAAATGCATTGGTGTTTCTCTATAAACAGTTTTTATCTGTGGAGCTAGGCGAGTTAGATTTTCGACGTTCACGCCGACAAAGACGTATACCAGTTGTTTTTTCTGATAGAGAGGCCAAGGCGGTTATTAATGCGTTATCTGGTGTGTATCGTTTGATGGCGCAGCTGATGTATGGTTGTGGCTTACGAGTTTCAGAGTGCCTGTGCTTGCGCCTTAAAGATATTGATTTTGATGCCCACTGTATTGTCGTGCGCGAGGGTAAAGGCAAAAAAGACAGGAGAACTGTATTGCCAACGAGTTTATGCGGCGGCTTGAAACAGCAAATTCAGCAGGTATCTCTGTTGCATCAACAAGATTCTTTAAAAGGGTTTGGTGAGGTGTATATGCCATATGCACTAGCGAAAAAATATCCTTCTGAGGCGCGAGGTTTGGCGTGGCAGTTTTTATTTCCGTCCCATAATATTGCGATTGACCCTAGAGATGGAAAGTTAAAACGGCATCATTTACACAGTAGAACGATTCAACGGCAAGTAAAGGGGGCTATTCGTTCGGCGGCTATTTTAAAACATGCAAATTGTCATACCTTTCGCCATTCCTTTGCAACCCAGCTTTTATCATGCGGCTATGATATTCGCACTATCCAAGAATTGTTAGGGCACGCTGATGTGACGACGACAGAAATTTATACCCACGTGTTAAATAGAGGTGGTTTAGGAGTTAGAAGCCCTTTGGATAAACAATGTAGATAGCCTAAAGATGCTTACATCCCAGCCTATCCGCATACCCTTACTTAATCTTGCGCTGTTTATATTCCTTAGGCGTCTTACTCATGTTTTTACTCGCAGCGGCTAACTGGTTCCAGCGCCCCAGCACCTTTTTTTGCAATTTTGTTTCCCAGTTTAATACGCCTTTGTCGCTGGCGGTCCAAACTCGATTGATCAGTAGCTTGCTGGCTCCTACTGAGTCGGGGGAGCGCGTCGCGAGTTCTTTGGCGTAGTCTAATGCAGCCTGCATGGGGTCTGCTTCAATGCGGGTGATTAAGCCTATTTCTTTGGCTTCCTCGGCCTGCACCATGCGGCCTGTGTAGGTGAGGTCGCGCAATACATCGCCGCGCAGAACTTCTCGCCAAGCCAGCATCCCCGCCATATCTGGAATCAATCCCCACTTGGCTTCTAATATAGAAAACTCACAATCGGGGGTAGAAAAGCGAAAGTCTGCACCCATGGCGATCTGTAGTCCGCCGCCATAGCATTTGCCATGGGTGACAGCGATCACTGGAATCGGCAGCTCGCGCCATAAGTAGCTAACATCTTGGGCCATATTACTGATTTTAATGCCGGGTTTAACGAGTAATTTGGGCACAAACAATGGGTCCTTCTTCATGCTCATAACGTCTAAGCCTGAGCTAAACACTTTGCCGTCGCCACGAAGTATAACGGCGCGCACGGCTTTGTTTTTCTTGAGGGTTTTAATGGTACTGACAATCGCGCTAAACATTGCCCAGTCTAGGCCGTTGTATTTGTCGGCGCGGTTGAGGGTGACAATGGCGATGTTGTCTTGGATGTCGAGTAGGACGCGGGGCTGGTCGGCCATGATATTTTCTCTTTGTGTGTTTATTGTGGACAGTTTAGCTAAAACAAGTGGGTCCGCACAGGTTATTGGGCGCGCATGCGATGCAAGCCGATTAAGCCAGCGCTGACGGTAATCGATAGAGCTGTATTGCCCTTGGCAAAGCCCAATAAATGTAATTAAATCTTACGTGTCTTGTTCACAGGCGACAAGTTGCCGCTATAGCTAATTAGGCCTATGCTGTTTCTCTCAAAATAATAATGATCGGAACCTCCCATGATTAAAGCTTATGCCGCATTTGAGCCCAAAGGCGAACTCAAGCCCTTTGAATATGACCCTGGAGTACTGGGCGATAGGGAAGTTGAAATTGATGTTGCCCACTGTGGCATTTGTCACAGTGATTTGAGTGTGATGGACAGCGAATGGGGCAAGATGCCATACCCTGTTGTGCCTGGGCATGAGGTGGTGGGTACGGTGGCTAAATTGGGTCGTTTTGTGCAAGGCCTTGCTGTGGGACAGGCGGTTGGCTTAGGTTGGCATGCAGGCTATTGTAATAGCTGCGGCCTGTGTGATTCGGGTGACCAGAACCTTTGCGCCAGTGCGCAGCCGACGATCATTGGTCGTCACGGCGGCTTTGCAGAGCAAGTGCGCGCCAATGCGGATAGTGTGGTGGCGATTCCAGAGGGAATCGACCTTGCGTCAGCGGGTCCCCTGTTCTGCGGCGGCATCACGGTGTTTAACCCCCTGGTGCAATTTGATGTAAAGCCGACTGATAAGGTGGCTGTAATAGGCATCGGTGGCTTGGGACACTTAGCCATTCAGTTCTTAAATGCCTGGGGCTGTGAAGTGACGGCCTTTACTTCCAGTGAAAGTAAGCGTGGGGAAGCTCTAAACCTAGGCGCCCACGATACGCTGAACTCCCGCGACGCTGACGAAATTTCCGCGTCAGCGGGGCGCTTCGACCTAATTATATCTACGGTGAACGTGAAGCTAGATTGGAATGCTTATCTAAATACGCTGAACGCGAAAGGACGATTGCACTTTGTTGGCGCAACACTGGAGCCATTAGACATCGCCGCCTTTAGTTTGATTGGCGGCCAGCGCTCGGTGTCGGGTTCTCCGGTGGGCAGTCCAGCGAATATTGCCAAGATGTTGGACTTCGCGAAGCTGCACGACATTAAACCGGTTGTAGAGCAGTTTAAATTTGAGCAGGTGAATGAAGCGGTAGAGCGTTTGCGCAGTGGCGCGCCGCATTATCGAGTAGTGTTGAGTCGTTAGCGATATTTATGCGGATGGGCTGTTTTAGGTCATCCGCATTTGCTTCATTACGGGCGCCGTGTCTGGTCGAACCCCTCGCCAAATCATAAAGGCCTCCGCCGCCTGCTCCACCAACATACCCAGTCCATCGAGTGCCAAGTCAGCCCCGTTTTGCAAACCCCATTTTACAAAGGCGGTCGGCTCTTGGGCGTACATCATATCGTAGGTAGTTCCGCCCTTGCGCAGTATGTTGCCAGGAATAGGGGGGAGCTCTCCCGTTAGACCTGTTGAAGTACCATTGATAATCAAGTCAAAACGATGACCGTCTAGCTGTTCATAGCCACAGGCCAGCACGTGTCCAAAATCATCAAATAGATCTGCCAGGGCTTGTGCCTTTTCCAACGTGCGGTTGGCAATGGTAATACTGGCTGGGTTTTTGTTTAAGATCGGCTCTAGCACACCGCGCACTGCGCCGCCGGCACCTAAGATGAGTATGTTGAGGTCTTGCAGTTTTATGTGGTTATTCACCGTGATGTCTCGTACCAGCCCTAGACCGTCGGTGTTATAACCCTTGGCCTTGCCATTTTTCAGCGCAATGGTATTCACTGCCCCCGCGCGCTCGGCTAATAAGTCTAATTCTTCCACCCAGGCATAGGCCTCTTCCTTGAAAGGCACGGTGATGTTAAAGCCCTGTCCTTCACCTTGTAGAAACGCCGATGCGGATAAAGCGAATCGATCGAGCTCTACTAATTGCTTGTTATAGCGCAGCAGTTGTTGAGTTTGCTCGGCAAAGGCCCTGTGAATATCGGGGCTTTTACTGTGTGCGATAGGGTTTCCGAAAACGGCGTATTGGTCCATGGGAGCTCAGGTGAATTATTAAATCGTTCGTGTTAAATTGTGTGCTTAGAGTGACATTATAATAGCAGTAATACTATTGTGCCCGAGAGTACCGACAAAGTTTACAAATAGTTGAATTTAAAAGACATT
>CAZBWS010000109.1:0-5118 GCA_964495705.1 uncultured Gammaproteobacteria bacterium | reverse complement strand
TGCGGATAGGCTAGAGCAGCCTATCCGCATCAACTGTTTAGCAGCAACCGCCACCGTCGTAGAAGTTATTGCTCTCTGAAATAAATAGTTCAGGGTTGTTTAAGGCTTCTAGGTTTCCTGCCGTTTTATCACATACCGCAATTGGCTGATTGTAGGTCATGATATGGCCGTTACCATCATCAAAGATTTCTTCATTGCCCAAGTAGATTGCTGTGCGCCCTGTGAATACACAGGGGCCATCTGCAGGCATGGGGTCTTTGATGGCACAGATTTCTACGCTTTCGATAAGGATGTTTTCATCCGTTTCATAATGCGCAGTATCGAGTACGCGATAAGGGCGCTTGGCACGCACTTCAATGGTGCCGAAACCCGCATCGGTTAAGCGTTTAATATAATCTTGCATAGGAATAGCGCCGCTGAGGCACAGGGCGCGCAAGCGCTCATCGACACGCAGGTTTTCAGGCATTACTTGTTCACAAACGGGGTCGGAGAGAACGAGTCTGCCGTAGGGCTTAATTACGCGGTACATTTCTGCAATGGCTTTATCTAGATGCTCGCCATCAAAAATATTGAATAAGCAGTTTTGCGCAGCCACATCAACCGAGTTGTCTTCAATAGGAAGGTCAAGAGCGTCGCCAGCGCGCAGGTCTACAAAATCTTTCTTGAACCAGGCGTTCTGCTGTTCGGCAATAGCCAAGTTTTGTGAACAGGCTTCACGCATCTCGTCCACAGGGTCTATGCCAATGACGGCGCCTGGACGGCGGCTGAAGTAGGAAAACTGCAGCACTTCCATACCACCGCCAACACCCACATATAAAATAGTTGGGTCGTTAACCAAATCACGCGGATGAGTTGTACTGCCGCAGCCATAGTTCATTTCCAACATGATGTTAGGAATATCTAGGTCAGGCAGCTGCCAGATCGGGGTGGTGGTGCAGCACAGGCCTTCGTCGGGCTTGAGGGCAGCTTCGCGGTAGACGTCTTTAGTAGTTTCTAGGTAGGCGGACATTCGTTATCTCATTGTTAGTGATTTGATTAGGTCTTATGACCCTGTATGTACTGAAAGTTCCCAGTTTATTGGCGCAATGTAAGTGTGCTGCCTTTCTGGGCCATTTCAAGGTGTTTTAGAAAGCTCATTCCCAGCAATATGTCATCTTCTTCATAGTGCGGATTGATACTACCGCGAACATCATAAAGCTGAATAGCGCCAAGTTCTACTTTGTCTAGTTCGGCTGAATAGACATCAATCGTGCCATTGGCGGTGGAGCTTTGATATTGATAGCCACGTTGCAGGCCTATTTTTTCAGCGATATGTTCGGGAATGCTAACGCCCGTTGCGCCGGTGTCTAAGAAAAAAGTGACATCGACACCGTTGATTTTCCCGGGGCTAACGTAATGCCCATAGGCGTTGCGTTGCAGTACGACCTCGCGCAGTCCGCTTGAATGAGTGCGACTATCTAGTGTGTGGTTGGGGTTCTCACGCTTTTCTAGGTAGTCTTGGCAAAAAAGGGTGGTTAAACCGAGTACGAGTAACCAAAACAGCGTAAGCATACCTTGCCCTATACGGCTGCTAGTGGCTGGTTCGTCAGGTGTTTGGGGGCTGTCTGTCATAGCTGGCTCATTTTAATACTGATCAGAGTGTAATTAATTTTATGCGCGGAGTCGCCTGTTTAAAAAATCTGCTTGATATACGATTATTCATGCGATGCGCCTCGCGCTTTGTGGGAAAGTCTCGTAAAATGCGCCCATGTCTGGAAATTCTATTGGTAAATTATTCACGGTCACCAGTTTTGGCGAAAGCCACGGTGTGGCTATCGGTTGCATTGTTGACGGTTGCCCTCCCGGCTTAGCGCTATGTGAGGCAGATATTCAGCACGACCTTGATCGGCGCCGCCCTGGTACATCAAAGTTTGTGACTCAGCGCAATGAACCAGACCAGGTGAAGATTTTATCAGGTGTGTTTGAAGGCAAGACGACGGGTACATCCATTGCCTTAATGATTGAGAATACCGATCAGCGCTCTAAGGATTATGGCAATATTGCCGAGCAGTTTCGCCCTGCTCATGCAGATTACACCTACTATAAAAAGTACGGTGAGCGCGATTATCGCGGCGGCGGCCGATCCTCTGCTCGCGAAACAGCGGTGCGCGTTGCCGCGGCGGCGATTGCCAAGAAATACTTGGCTGAGAAGTTTAATATCCAAATTCGTGGCTACTTATCTCAGCTGGGGCCTATCAAAGCAGAAAAAATAGACTGGGATGTAGTTGAGACTAACCCTTTCTTTTGCCCCGATGCGGATAAGCTAGAAGAGCTGGAAATCTATATGAATGCCCTTCGTAAAGAGGGCGACTCTATTGGGGCGCAGGTCACTGCTGTCGCCACAGGTGTGCCTGTCGGTTGGGGTGAGCCCGTGTATGACCGCATCGATGCGGATATCGCCTTTGCCATGATGTCCATCAATGCGGCTAAGGGGGTAGAGATTGGGGCGGGTTTTGATTCGGTTACGCAAAAGGGAACACAGCACCGCGACGAAATTGTCCCCGAGGGTTTTTTGTCAAATAATGCCGGAGGTTGCTTAGGCGGCCTTACCAGTGGCCAAGATATTATCGTTAATGTGGCGATTAAGCCCACTTCGAGCCTGCACTTGCCTGGGCGCAGCGTGAACAAGCAAGGCGAGCCGATTGAAGTGATTACCAAGGGCCGTCACGACCCTTGCGTAGGTATTCGAGCCACGCCGATTGCCGAGGCCATGCTGGCACTGGTGTTAATGGATCATATGATGCGCCACCGCGCCCAATGTGCGGATGTGCGAACGGACTTTACTATCCCCGCTAAGGCAGCTGAACATATTTAGTTATGTGGCTTTAGTTTTTTAATATTTGGAAATAAACATGTTCACTCAAATCAAAGTTATTTTTGGCCTGTGCCTGGCACTCTCTCTAACGGGCTGTAATGCGCTCGGTGGCGGCGTCAAGTCTAGCGCGGCATCGCCTTCAATTATCGGCTCATTGCTTCAGTCTCAGATTAAGGCGAAAGGCCCGAAGATGTTTTGCTCCCAGCCAACTTATCAGAACTGTATTGGCCTCAGCGAATCGGCGTGCGTGACTGAACAGCAAACCTTTTCTGATGCGTGCTTTGATACGGCTCAAAATCTTTCTGGCGGAGCAGGCGTGAGCTCGGCAGCCTTTGCCACACACTATGCGACGTGCATGAGTGTAAGGCATTCCTTAATGCATCCTGAGCGTGCTTCAGAAATAAAAAGCTGTGTAGCGGGTGCTAACTTTGATTACATGGCAATGCTGCGTTCAGTTATTTACTAGATCGCTATGCGGATAGTCTGTAAATGACTATCCGTATCTCCTTACTCATTGCATAGCCGCCTCTCTGCCTCCTATTTTTTCTACTTCGCTTCACTAGGCGTTTTTGTTCCCTATTGGGCGCCTTATTTAGCCTCTCTAGGCTATGGCTCACAAGCCATTGGCCAGTTGATTGCTATCTCGATGGGCACGAAAATTTTCGCGCCCTATGTGTGGGGCTGGATTGCGGACCATACTGGGCATCGCACAGCACTTATTCGCATTGCTAGCGGATTATCCGCATTGGCTTTTGCGGGTATATGGTGGGGGCAGGGCTTTGTGTGGTTGGCGGCTATCATGGCGGTATATAGTTTCTTTTGGAATGCCGTGCTGCCCCAGTTTGAGACGGCCACTATGAACTATGTAAAAGATGATCATGGCCTGTATAGCCATATTCGCCTGTGGGGCTCTGTTGGCTTTATTGTAACTGCCGTTGCCCTGGGGTGGTGGCAGGAGTATTACGGCGTTAGCGCTATTGCCATATTTATGTTGTTTATGCTTATCGGCGTGGCGCTAGTGAGCTTATGGGTAAAAGATCATAGCCCCGAACATAGTGACAGCAGCGTTTCTATACTGCCTATATTAAAAAAGCCCTATGTGATTGCTTTTTTTATCGCGTGCTTTTTAATTCAACTCAGCCATGGCAGTTACTATACTTTTTTCTCTATTTACCTAGAGCAAGCAGGCTACAGCAAATCCACCGTGGGTTTGCTGTGGGGGCTGGGAGTGGTTGCAGAAGTGTTGGTGTTTGCCTTTATGCGCAGCTTTATGCAACGCTTCGGCATCTATGGCATGTTGGTTATCAGTATGGCGTTAACTTCATTGCGCTGGGTATTGATTGCTTATTGTATAGAGTCCGTACCCATACTGCTGTTCGCCCAGTTATTGCATGCGGCTAGCTTCGGTATATTCCACGCGGCATCCATTGTTATCGTGCACCAGGTTTTTAAAGGCCGCTTACAGGGGCGTGGGCAGGCGTTATATTCTTCTATGAGCTTTGGTGCAGGAGGGGCAGTAGGCGCGCTACTCAGCGGCTACCTATGGGAAGCCTACGGCGGCGAGTTTACTTATCTAGCCTCTGCCGCTATCGCCGGATTAGGCGTGTTAGTGGTAGTGTTGGGGATGCGCTTTGTAAAGCGCCAGCCCCAAGCCCAGTGGTAGTTTATTTAAACTTCTTCCATAGCTGTTCAAAATGTTGTGAAAAATCCTTACACAGTTGCATATTATTATGCACAACAACGTTCTCGTGGTTGTAGTCTGTGGCACTGCGTGTCCAGTTGAATGAGCCATTGATTAAAGTCTTGCCGTCAATCACAGCAAACTTGTGATGCATGTGGTTATCCGTTTTATCTAGCCTCACTGGCATATCCGCATTCAGAAATTGCTGGATATCACTGCCTTTATCTAAGGCCTTATCGTTATCGCTGATAATGCGTACTTTTACCCCGCGCTTATGCGCGTCCAAAATGCTAGAGCCAATGCGATTGTCAGTGATGGTGAATACGCAGATATCAATGCTGTTTTTGGCGTTGTCTAACTGCCATTTGATTTGCGTTAAACAGTCTTTCCCTGGACTGAAGTAGACTTGGCTGTCGCCTGCTTCTGGGCGGGTTTTATCGATAACCTTAACGATGCGCTCTAGCCATTTGATTAAATTATAGGCGTTGTCGGCGTCGAGCTTTTCCTTGGCGAGGGCGAAGGCTTTATTGCGTAACTGGCTTAGGTCTTCTTCGTCTAAATTAGCGGCGAGGATAGCTTGCTC
>CAZBWS010000108.1:0-5153 GCA_964495705.1 uncultured Gammaproteobacteria bacterium | reverse complement strand
AAGGCAATAGCTAAAAAGAAGTAAGAAGTATCAAAAGGGCGTGTTAAACACGCCCTTTTTACTACATCTTTTTATGCTGGGCTAGCGCCCAAGCAACATGCTCCTGAACAATATTTGATGGGTGGCTCCTTCTACTCTTTAATGCCGTAATCACTGCCTGCGATGTCGGCGCATTACCTAATCCAACTGCTAAGTTGCGCAGCCAGTTGGTATAACCTGTACGACGTATTGGCGAACCGAGTGTGTTGTTTAAAAATTCTTCTTCACTCCAATAAAACAGGTCGACCAATGCTTGTTTGTCCAATTGGTGGCGGGGCGTAAAATCCGGTTCTGCAGTGAACTTGGTAAATTTATTAAACGGGCAAGCCAACTGGCAATCATCACAGCCAAATACCCGGTTACCCATCGGCTTACGTAGCTCTTCTGGGATAGCTCCCTTTAACTCAATAGTTAAATACGAAATACAGCGACGTGCATCTAGTATTTTATCCCCCACAAAGGCTTGTGTTGGACATGCGACAATACAGCTATTACAACTACCACAATGATTTTTTGTAAAGGGTTGGTCAACAGGCAGAGGAACATCCGTAAATAACTCACCCAGAAAATAATATGAGCCTGCTTGAGGGTTAATGATCATTGCATTCTTACCCACCCAACCAATACCTGCTTTATTGGCCAAGGCGCGCTCTAATACGGGAGCGCTATCTACAAAAGCTCGATAACCTTGTGAACCGATTACTTCTTCTAAGCGTTTACCTAATTGAGTTAAGCGCTTGCGCACTAATTTATGATAGTCACGACCAAGGGCATAGCGCGATAAATAAGCTTTATTTTTATCTTTTAAAGTGGCGATGCTGTCAATATCAGCGGGCATATAATCCATGCGTACCGAAATAACGCGCAAGGTTCCAGGCAACAGCTCTGCGGGGCGGCTACGCATATTGCCGTGGGCAGCCATATACTCCATTTCCCCATGGTAACTCTTAGCCAGCCAAGCCTTCAGATTAGCTTCATCTTCAGCAAGGTCGATATCAGCAATACCCACCTGTTGAAAGCCTAACTCCTGTCCCCAGCGCTTAACATCGTTTGCCAGCTGTAGAAGCGTATGATCGTCGTACGCCATTAATGACTACTTAAGCCTGTGTTTCATTCTCGGTAAACATACCTTCAAATAAAGGTGAGGACAAATAGCGCTCACCTGAGTCCGGAAGTATCACAACAATGGTTTTGTCTTTAAATTCAGAGCGTTGAGACAAGCGATCAGCGACACACAGGGCTGCGCCGCTAGAAATACCCGCTAATATGCCCTCTTCTTTCATCAAGCGATGAGCCCAAGCGATGGCATCTTCATTGCTCACCTGTTCAACAAGGTCCACCATACTTAAGTCGAGGTTTTTAGGTACAAACCCTGCGCCGATGCCCTGTATTTTATGCGGGCCATGGCTTGGCTCTTCACCGCTCAATGCAGCGGCGATAACAGTAGATGAGGTTGGCTCAATAGCAACAGAGGTAATCCCCTTACCCTTTACATTTTTAATATAACGAGAAGTACCAGAAATCGTGCCGCCAGTGCCAACACCGCTAACCAATACATCGACTTCTCCATTAGTCGCTTCCCAAATTTCAGGTCCAGTCGTTTTTTCGTGAATTTCTGGATTAGCGGGATTTTCGAACTGCTGTAGCATTAAGTACTTAGAGGGATTGTTAGCAACAATTTCTTTAGCTTTTGCAATGGCACCAGGCATGCCTTTGGGGCCTTCAGTAAGTACAACGTTAGCCCCTAGGGCTTTTAATAACATGCGTCTTTCCAAGCTCATCGTACTCGGCATGGTTAGAGTAATGGCATAGCCACGAGAAGCTGCAACAAACGCTAGGGCAATCCCCGTATTTCCACTAGTCGGTTCCACTAACTCAACACCTTGCTTGAGCACACCAGACTGCTCTGCAGCCCAAATCATACTTGCTCCAATACGACACTTCACAGAGCTCGCTGGATTACCGCTTTCTATTTTGGCAAAAATATTACCTTGGCTAATTCGGTTGATTTTTACTAAGGGCGTATTGCCAATCGTAAGGGCGTTATCATCAAAAACATGGGACATAGGTGCATTCTCCAAACAGGAAATTCAATTTATTAGATTAGCACAAGGTGATCCCTGAGCCTATTAAGGACACTGATATTACTGTTACTTAAGCTGCTTTATTAACCGCGGGTTTAAGCATCACAATTAAAATTCCCCCCAAGGTCAAAACAGAGGCAATGATTAGTCGCATACTCAGGCTTTCACCTACAAATATCACGCCACCCGCTGTAGCAATGGGTGGCACTAACAACTGTATCACTGCAGCTTGTGTGCTACGCAATAGGGGTAGGGCTTTATACCATAGGGTATACCCCAGAGCTGAAGCGAGCGCCCCCGAGCATACAGCAAGCCAAAACCCATAGGCTGACACGTTTAACTGTGACCACAATACAACGGCCAGCAGTAACATCAGTGGTAGTGTGCGAATAAAATTACCTGCGGTATCTAACAATGGATTAGCAGAATTTCGCCCATTCAAGCTATATAGCCCCCAGGCGATACCTGAGACGACCATCAGTAGAAACCCCAATAGGGAGGGAGTTTGAACATTGGGCAACAGTAAATACAGTAAACCCGTAAAGGCGAGTGCAACCCCGCCCCCCTCTATCAGGCTTAGGCGGTTACCCTGTAATACCCCCAGCAGCAACATGGTGAGCTGCACTGTGGCAAATAATACTAAGGCACCTGTAGCCGTATCCACCGACACATAGGCATAGGAAAACGCGGTGGCATACAGGGCCAAGTATATACTTCCCTTCCAGCTGCCTGCTGAACGGAGGTCAAGCTGCGATCTTGTTTTCATCAAAAGCAGTACGCACAACACCAGCGCGCCAGAAAACAGCCTTATCACCGTAAAGCCAGTCGCATCAATGACATTTTCACCCAAGGCCAAACGACACAATACCGAGTTAGCAGCAAAGGCAAGTAGAGAGAGGCTAGTCAGTAAAAAGACATGAATAAACGAACGGGCATTCATTTATTCACCCACATAGCGAAAGCGCGGTTGTATTTCACCATCAACATCAACCTGTTCTGTAAACATTGCTAAGGGGCGCACCCAAAGGTCATAGTCACCGTACAAGGTGCGGTAGACCACCACTTTTTCTAATGTTTCGCTGTGCGTGGCAACTTCTATTACCTTATATTCAAGGCCTTTGTAATGGCGATAAGTACCTGGTGCGAGGGATGTTGTTTTTAAACTTTCAGACATAAATAATTTTTGAGAAAATGTAATAACTAGAGCTATATTAATGCAACTAACATAAGATATATTATGACCTCTATTACCCTCTATCACAAAGACTACTGCCCTTACTGTAAACGAGCCAAAAAGGTCTTAACTGCCTACGGGCTACAATACAGAGAGATAGAAGTCACCAACAACTCCGCAGAGTTCTCTAATATGGTTCGGCGTAGCGGCAGAAAAACTGTGCCACAAATATTTTTTGGCGACACTCATATCGGCGGTTTTGATGACTTACAACAGCACATTAAACGCAACAAGGGTATTCGGCTCAGCTCTTCAAAGCTGATAAGCGCTTAGCTGCACTTTTATCTCATTCGCCTGCTTGCCCTGTGCAATCATCAGCAAACACAGCACATATAAACAATGGGGCTGAAGATCACCATACACATGGCCGCCTGCCTGTATCAAGGCTTGGGTGCTAGCATAAGGGTATTGAATCGTTTTACAGGGAAATGCGGATAGGGCAAAAAAGGGCTTATCCGTCGACGCTTCAAGCAATCGTAAAAGGTCGCCATAATCAACTGAGGCAGGGCCAGTACCGCTGTGGTATAGCTCAATCACAACCACTGCACGCCCCTGACTCACCACCTGCAAAGTAGGTAAATCAATACCAGGGTAAAGCTTAATATAGGCAAGCTGTTGTTGGCTGGCAACTAGCTCAGCCTGACTAGGTAAGACAAACTCGCCCAAGCAAGGAAAGCAAGTATGTTTATCGATGTTGCTCCCCTGCAAGCCACCAGGCTCCGTATAATGCGCAACCACATTGTTATACAACGAGTGGAAGCAATCTTCGTCAAAGGCTAAAGGTTTAACTTCATGGGCATATAAAATACTCGCTGAAAGGTTATCCCCGTGGCTGCGAAAGGCCAAGTAGGCACCGTGAGCATAAGTAGAGTCCACCGCAAAACTCATCGCCGCACGAAGGTTAATAGACGCATCGGAGTCTGCACACTCGGAGGGAATCATCGCACCGGTAAAACACACGCGCTTTGCCCAGCTAAAACACCCCGCCGCCGCCAAGGTATATGGCATCGTATCTGTACCATGCAAGACCACCACACCATCCACGTCGGTCACACAGGCCTGATCAATAGCCGCTAATATAGTAAGCCAATCTACAGGAGTTATAGACTCTGAATTCTTGTTAATCGGGCTGAGTATATCAACTGCATAACCCAAGGCCTCAGCAGTATCTTGTATCGCACAATCAATCTCCCGCCCCTTCTCTTGAACGCTAAACACGCCTTCCTTGAGAACCGAAGCTATCGTCCCACCAGTGGTAATTACGGTCAGCTTCTTCACTTTAACAAGCTCCCCGATTGCCCATCGTCTTATAGTGCTGCGCTGCATTTTGAATATAGGCTTCCTCCTTTTCCATGCTCCAAATAATCAGCAGCTTTTTCTCTTTCAACGCCTGCCACACCTCATCACAGGCCTCGGCAACCCCTTCACCACCGGAGTCACTCCACCCTGCTTGGGTGCAATAGTTTTCAATTAGGTTATCAACGGCGGTTCGGCTGAGTTCTTCTAAAGGGATGATCATGGGTAGGTTCTTTGTTGGTGTGGGGGGAGTATAAGGCAGGGGCTGGGGTTTGTGGAGGAGAATGCGGATGCGATGGAAACGGCGATAACCTCACATGCTGTGGAGCTTTTAGACTGAAACATCGTTAGTCCTTGGAGATAGGCCTCGCCTTAAACCGAGGGTCTGTGACTGATTGTTTGTAGGGTAACCGTTAGATTTCACTAATTAACACTACCCGCGTAAAACTGTAATCCCCCCATTATTAACATCAACCAAAAGTAGAAGGTTAAGCCGCGTT
>CAZBWS010000107.1:4033-5802 GCA_964495705.1 uncultured Gammaproteobacteria bacterium | reverse complement strand
TTTTCGCTGTATGGCAACGCAGTATGGCGCGATGTCATCTTCGCTGACACTGCCACTGTCAAGTTGGTGATTAGCCTGCCACACTTTGTCTACAGGGAAATGAAAGCGCATTAAATGCAGTAGCGGTGAATGCTGATAAATCAAGCTATCCGCATGCACGAGTAAAGCACGGTCGCTAGATCTTACTTCCATTACAGAGTGTAAGTCGTGAACTATTTTATCTAAGACGGCTAAATCAGGCAGGTATAAAAAGCTCTGTAATTCACTTCGCTGCTTTACCTGCTTGTGTAAAAAATTCGCAAAGCCTGCGCCATAATCATTTAAGTCCGCCGAGTTAGCCACATGCATTCGAGCGTACGGCCTAAGCAGCTGGCGGAAGTAGTCTTCACCCAATACCGCACAGCAAGTGCTATAGATGGCTACCAAGGCATTGATACGGCTGCCAAGACAATTATTTTGATACACGCCTAATGCTTGTTCAGCACTGAGTTTTCCCGCAGGCCTAACAGACGCTTGCAGCTGTAATGTGGCCGATACGCTATCTGATAAAAGCGACTTTTGCCATTGCTGTAAAGTCATCATGCAGCTTCTCGCTGAGCATGGCTTAGCCGCTGTTGCGCCTTATCTCGCTCTTCCAACAATCGAGTTAAATCGGGGATTTGATTATCCCACTCGATCAAGGTTGCTGCGGCCACGCCCTTGTTTAAGGCATATTCATACAAGCCCCACACCTGATTAGACACAGGGTTATTATGGGCATCAAGCAAAAACTCACCCCTGTCTTCAAAGCCCGCCAAGTGTATCTCTTTTACTCTATCAACCGGCAGTCCATCTATAAAATCTCTCGCAGATTCCCCGTGATTAACTTGATTCACATAGAGGTTATTAATGTCTAATAACAAGTCACAATTCACCTCACCTAATACGGCACAGACAAACTCTGCCTCGTTCATGGGCGCAGAATCACAGCTCACATAACTAGACACATTTTCTATTAATATCTTCTCACCCCAAAAGTCTTGGAACTGATCGATGCGCTGAGCACAGTGCCTTACCGCTTCATCGGTATAAGGCAAGGGCAATAGATCATGACTATACAAGCCCTCACCATGAGAAAAGCATAGATGCTCGGAAAACCAGCTAACTTCCAGCTCTTTGTAGAGCTTTTTCAGCTTATCCGCATAGACCCAGTCCAGTGGATCTAAACCACCCAAGGACAAGTTCACCCCATGCATTGTCATGGGATAATGATCACGTAAGGCGAATAACTGCTGGCGCGCCAAGCCGCCCTCTTGCAAATGGTTATCCGCGAGCATTTCTAGCCACTGCAGATCGGGCTTGGTGCTTAGAATTTCATTGACGTGAGGTGAGCGCAAGCCCACCCCAACGTTTTTAATGCCAGAAGGCAAAGCCATTTCTAAGATTTTTTAGCCGGCTTAATCTTCGCTACAGACCCGCCAGTAATCTTGGTACAAGTGCCCTTCGGTACATACACCCATTCCTGATCATCGTTATCACGTGTCGCCTGGCCAGAACAGCCATGCTTACCATCGAGGGATCCACAGTCATTCATGCCCGCCTTGGCAATTCCGGAGCACTTTTCCCAAAACTCAGGTTGATCGGGTACAGCGTGGGCAGCAGTGGTGCTAAGGGTTGCTACGCTGGCGACTGCAGCGGCGAGTAGTACTTTTTTGTCATTTAACATTATTGTCTCCTGTTGTTTACATTATTAGAGACGGCTGGAAGGGAGATTTGATTGCATTTTTTAT
>CAZBWS010000107.1:0-3933 GCA_964495705.1 uncultured Gammaproteobacteria bacterium | reverse complement strand
TTCAAGGCCTTAATCAGCGCCGCCTGCGCACTAAACACACTATCGTCTTCAGAAACTTGCGCGCGCAGATACGAGCCATCACTTTGACAATCCCATGCCAACTGGTTTTCTTTTAGGTAGCACTCAATACTTTCTTCTAAAATCATACCGCGTTGTTCAGGGCTTTCTACAGGAAACACTGTTTCTACACGACGGAAGAAGTTGCGTGGCATCCAGTCAGCACTGGACAAGAACATTTCTGGCGATTCGTCATTCAAGAAATAAAATACGCGGGAGTGTTCCAGGAAGCGGCCCAATACTGAGCGCAGACGAATATTCTCTGAAACTCCAAGAATGCCCGGGCGCAAGCTGCACATACCGCGCACAATCAAATCGACTTTCACACCCGCCTGGGAAGCCTTATATAAGGCGCGAATAATTTTCGGCTCAATCAATGAATTCATACGCGCGGCAATACGTGCAGGTTTGCCCGCTTTAGCGTTGTCGGTTTCACGCTGCACCTTGTTCATCATCTCTTCATGCAAGTTATTCGGTGCAGCAAGTATTTTTTTAAATTCCCCCACCTGCCCTGCACCAGTAATTTGCATAAACACCTTGTGAACATCCTCAGTCAGCGCCGCGTCGCGCGTCAACAAACCGTAATCGGTATAGGCACGCGCCGTGCCTGCATGATAATTACCCGTGCCCATATGGGCATAGCGGATCAGGTGGTCTGCCTCGCGGCGTACAACCAGCATCATCTTGGCATGGGTTTTATAGCCAACCATGCCATAGACCACCTGACATCCGGCCAAGTGCAGTTTGTCGGCTAAGCTGACATTCGCTTCCTCATCAAAGCGCGCACGCAGTTCAATAACCACGGTCACTTCTTTACCAGCACGTGCTGCTTCCATCAGTGCTTCTATGATCGGCGACTTTGCACCCGCACGGTATACCGTTTGCTTAATAGCCAGTACATTGGGATCTCTTGCTGCCTGCTTGAGAAACTCGACAACTGGAGCAAAGGACTGATAGGGGTGATGAAGAAATATATCGTTATGACTAATCGCTTCAAATAAATTGCTGTCTTTATTTAGCTGTTTGGGTAGCGATGGCTTAAAACTTGGAAAGACAAGGTCACTGCGATCAATCTGATCCAACACACCAGCTAAACGGCTGAGGTTGACTGGCCCTTTTACTTGAAATAAGTCATGACGCTGCAAGTTAAACTTACTGAGTAAATAATCTGCCACATCATCCGGGCAGGTATCGGCAATCTCTAAACGTACGGCTTGGCCGAAATTACGCTGGGGCAGCTCGCCTTTAATCGCACTGAGCAGATCGTCTATTTCTTCTTCGGCAACGAATAACTCGGTATTACGTGTGACGCGGAACTGGTGGAAGCCCGTTATCTCCATACCGGGGAAAATTTCTTCTACATGGGCGTGAATCACCGAAGATAAAAAGACAAAATCATTTTCGCCTCCAGAAATCTTTTTCGGCACACGAATAATACGTGGAAGTACACGGGGCGCCTGTAACACCGCTACGTTAATGTCGCGCCCAAAGGGGTCTACACCTTCTAGTGTTACAACAAAGTTTAAACTTTTGTTAATCAAGCGTGGAAAGGGGTGTGCGGGATCCAAACCCAACGGGCTGACTACGGGAATCACTTCATTGCGGAAGTACTCCTGAATCCACTTGGCCTGTTTGTCTGTCCACTCGCCACGGCGTAAAAAGCGCACACCCGCTTCCTGCAGGTCGGGAATAATATTTTGATTGAGTATCTTATACTGCTGCTTCACCAGCTTATGCGACTGCTTAGAAATGACCGTCAACTGCTCATGGGGGCTCATTTCATCTGGCCCCGGCTGAGGCAAGTTCAACGCAACTTGTTGCTGCAGGCCCGCTACGCGCACCTCATAAAATTCATCCAGATTGGAAGAACAAATACACAAGTAACGCAGGCGCTCCAACAGGGGCACAGAGGCATCGTGAGCCAGCTCCATCACACGCCGATTAAACGCCAACCAACTCAGCTCGCGATTAGAGTACAGCGCGGGCGCTTTCAAATCATCACCCAAGACGGGGGCTAGCAGGCTATCCGCATCGCTATCAGGATGTAGGGCAGTGAAATTATTCTGTGCATTATTGGTTTCCATACAAACTATTCTAGCAAGATTTACTGATAGCTGCGCAACACAGGCTATAGTGTAGCCAGCTAAGGTATATTTACAGTAAACTAGCAATCATAAGGGTGGCGCGCAATGTCGTGTTGACCACGCTCCAGCGTAATATCAATGCAATTTTTGGATAATATATGCCACATAAAATAAAAGTTTCCTCCCCCCTCGTTCTATTACACGGCGACGAAATGGCGCAAATCGCCTTTGACCGCGTAGTTGACCAATTCATCAAGCAACATTTAGACATCGACTTAGTCGAAATTGATCTGTCTGCTGAAAATCGAATTTTGACCAACGGGCGCATTGTGCAGGACTCCATAGAAGCCCTGAAAAAGCACCGCATCGGCATTAAGAACGCGGGAATGACGGTCAACCGCGAGCAGCTAGACGAGTTCTTGGAAAAGTTTCCCGCGATTAAAGAAGAAGAGCTCAACCCATTAGCCACCAAATCCCCTAACGGCGCGATTCGCAAAGGCATTGGCGGCAACATCACCCGCGAAGATATCCCCTTTCACAATATCAAGCGCCCTACGCCCGACTGGGTTGGCCGTGATATCGAAGTGGACACGATGGAAGACGGTGGCAACCTCGAAAGTTCTAATGCCATTTCCAAAAAAACCGGTTACATCAAAGTGGTTTTCGTCGCCCAAGACGGCAACCCCGTGGAATTGCACAGCCGCCGCATCAATCGCAATGACCCCTGGCTGCTCGCCTCTAACGATGCAGAGAAAGTCAAAGCTTGGGCACACCGATTCTTTCAGCGCGCACTCGATGAAAAGCGCGATGTCTACCTTGGCTTAAAAGACACCGTCATCCCTGGCTATGACGGGGTGATGCGCACCCTGATCGAAGATATCTACCAAGCCGAATATGCGGATAAGCTAAAAGCGGCCGGCTTGAGCTATCACTATGAGTTGATCGATGCTCAAGCTGCGCGTGTTATTGCCAACCCACCAGAGCGCGCGCTATGGGGCGTGCCTGACAATAATACAGGGCGCAAACTCTTCAAACTCGTCAACGCCCTCAAGCGTCGCGGCATCCCCGACCGCAAATTCAGCGTATCTATCTCACGCATGAGCGCCGGTGGCGGCGACCAGTACGGCAGCTTTAATATGCCCGCGCAAAGCGACGGCATTGTAAAAGTCATCCTTGATGGCAAAGAGATGTGCGCTCGCGAGCTCAAACAAGGCGACCCCATTATCTTCATGGCCAACGACCGCGCTGCGATTAAAGACTGGGCCAAACAGGTTTACCGTGACGCTGCGTTGAACGACAAGGAAATCTACTTCGGCCTGAAACGTGAATACATGGAATACGACGATGTATTCAGCAAAGTCATCAACGAGATTCGCGAAGAGCTGGTAGAAGAGCACGTACAACCACCGTCATTTATGATCATGCGCCCCTCGGCACAACTAATCAAAATGATCACTGATCCACCGCGCCACGCACTCTACCCCGCCCTGAACCTTGACGGCGACATCTTCTCCGACATCGCTGCGGCACTGGGCGGCAGCTTGGCCACGGCAAGCTCCATCATCGAAAGTAAAGACGGCACTCTGCTCTACGAAGCACCCCACGGCACTGCGCACGACTTGTACATGATGTACAAAGAGAGCGACGGCAAAACAGCGCTATTCAACTCATCCGCATTGCTCTACGGCGTCGCCAATGCACTAGAAGCACTGGCACGCCAAGATGATAATGACGAGCTACTAGAATACTCCCACAAGTTAAAACAAGCGCTTATTGATACCGTTGATCAAGG
>CAZBWS010000106.1:1489-5955 GCA_964495705.1 uncultured Gammaproteobacteria bacterium | reverse complement strand
TTTGTATTCGTCTGCCATTTAGATTTTAAGAAATAAACTCGGGTGCTTGAAATGAACAAAAAACTCCACATCGCTGTTGCTATAGCCGCAATGGCTACGTCCAATCTATCTGTAGCTAATACCGCAGGCAGGGTTTCTGGAACTGAATTTAACCCTGCAATTAGCTTAATTCTAGATGGCCGTTATACAGATTATGACGATGTGAACGCTGAAGAGTTGCCAGGTTTTATGATCGGTGGCGAAGCAGGCTTGCCAGATAGAGGCTTTAGCACGGGCCATAATGAGTTGACTATTAGTTCAAATGTTGATGATCGCTTTTATGCCAAGTTTACCGCCGCCATTGTGGAAGAAGGCGAAGGCACTGAAGTTGAGCTAGAAGAAGCGTTTTTGGAAACTCTGGGCCTAGGTAATGGCTTTACTTTAAAGGGCGGTAAGTTTTTCTCGGCGCTAGGTTATTTAAACCAGCAGCACGAGCATGAATATGACTTTGTTGATGCGCCATTAGTGTATCAAGCCATACTCGGCGGCGCGTTAATTGACACGGGTGTGCAAGCGCGTTGGTTGGCACCTACAGACTTCTATTTAGAGCTAGGCGCTGAAGTAACAACGGGCAGCTCCTTCCCTGGTGGTGAGAATGAAGATGGCAATCAAGGCAATACACTGTTTGTCAAAACAGGTGGCGACTTTAATGAAAGCAGCAGCTGGCAGCTGGGCTTAAGCCACTACAGTACAGAGTTTGATGTACGTGAGGGCGGCGCTCATGGTGGCGAAGAAGAGGGTGCAGATATTGAATTGGAAAATGGCGAGTCGGATATTAGTATTGTCGACTTCGTTTATAAATGGGCACCAAACGGCAACCCAACGGAAAGAAACTTTAAGTTCTATGCTGAATACTTCCAGCGTGATGAGGAAGGTGAAGGATCTATAACTGAAGTTGATGACCTAGGCAATGAAGTGTCGGCAACAGGTGATTACGATGGCGAACACGATGGCTTTTATGTGGCCGCCGTTTACCAGTTTATGCCAAAGTGGAGAGTGGGTGTGCGTTTTGACCAAATAAGCTCGGATAACACGATTACTAATTTTGTTAATTCCGGTATTGATGCTGGTGAGTTTGGTGAAGAAACAGGTTTAGGAGAAGCAGACCACGACCCAGAGTCTACGTCGATTATGTTGGATTACTCTTATTCTGAATTTAGCCGTTTCCGCTTCCAGGTTAGTGATACGGAGTTTCAGAAAGGCGAAAACGAAAATGTTTACTCTATTCAGTACATCATGAGCTTAGGTGCTCACGGTGCGCACAGGTTCTAATTTAGCAGCAACCACCTGTTGAGTGACAGGTGGCTTTTGCTTATTCAATTACAGTGCTTCAATACGAAGCGTATATTATACAGTGGCACTTATAGCCGCTGTTTTTTTTGGAGTGTGAAATGTCACATATTAAATTTTTATCGGCTTGTGCTTTACTGTTGTTAGTGTCTACAACTGCACAGGCTAAATTAAATATCTTTGCTTGCGAGCCTGAATGGGCTGCGTTGAGTAAAGAGTTAGCAGGTGATCTAGCTAAGGTTTACAGGGCCACAACGGCCAAGCAAGACCCTCACCGTATCGAGGCGAGGCCTTCTTTAATTGCCAAGATGCGTCGCGCTGATCTATTAGTGTGTGGCGGAGCAGAATTAGAAGTAGGCTGGTTGCCGCTATTAATACGCCAGGCGAGTAATAAAAACGTGTTAACGGGGCAGCCAGGCAATTTTGAAGCTGCAATGCAAGTTGAGCGTTTAGGTGTGCAAGAAAAGGTCGATCGCTCGATGGGCGACGTGCACGCCTCGGGTAACCCCCACGTACACTTAGACCCCAAGCGCTTGCTTGTCATCGCTGAAAAATTGAGTGAGCGCCTGCAGCAAATAGACCCTGACAATACGGTTTCCTACCAAGCAAACTTGACTGACTTTCAGACGCGTTGGAACACTGCTTTACAGGGCTGGGTAATAAAGGCTGCTGGGCTGAAAGGTAAGAAAGTGATAGTGCAGCACAAAAATTGGACTTATTTGAACAATTGGTTGGGTATTCAAGAAGTGGCTGACTTAGAACCCAAGCCGGGCTTGCCACCAACGGCAGGGCATCTGGCCAAGGTGATTAAAATCGCCGAGCAAGAAAAGCCCTTTGCAACGCTGGTAGCCGCTTATCAGAGCCCTAAATCGGCCAAATGGCTGCAAGAGAAAACGGGCGTACCCGCACTGCATTTAGCCTACACCGTCGGTGGTACCAAGAATGCGGATAGCCTTATCGGCCTATACGATAGTATGCTGGGCTTATTAGTAGAGGCTGCAGGGGCAGAGCGTGGACTGGAGTAATTTAGAACCTTCTATATTGTTGCCCGCATTAATTGCGGGCTTTTTGGTTTTGCTAAGCCATGTGCCGCTAGGTCGCGAAGTACTCAAGCGCGGCATTATCTTTATCGACTTGGCGGTAGCCCAGATTGCAGGATTGGGCGTCATTCTTGCGGAAACACTGTTTCACACGGAAGAGGGTTGGCAAGTGCAGCTGTGTGCGGTTAGTGCGGCTTTACTTGGCGCTTTGTTGCTATATTTACTTGGGCGAGCAGCGCCTAAGGTGCAGGAAGCGTTGATTGGCGTTGTCTTTATTTTGGCGGCGACGGGCGCGGTATTACTGCTGCACAATAATCCCCATGGTGGCGAGCACCTAAAGGAGTTGTTAGCGGGACAAATATTGTGGGTGACTCAAGCTCAGTTAATACAGGCTGCTGTATTTACAGCACTTCTACTGCCGGCTTGGCTGTTATTGAAGAAGATTCTTCCTGAGCTTAGCTTCTATTTGACTTTTGCCTTGGCGGTGACCATATCCGTGCAGTTGGTGGGCGTGTACTTGGTCTTTGCTAGTTTGATCGTACCTGCTTTAGCCGTACGCAATATGACGGGCAATAAAGCACTGGCGGTTGCTATGCTGACAGCTTTGCTAGCATATTCCCTAGGCCTAGTGCTTTCTGCATTGCTAGACTGGCCGAGTAGCCCGCTCATTGTTTGGTGTTTGGCGATACTGGCAATGCTAGTATCTTTGACAAGCGCATTAAAAAAATAAATTAGGGGGCGAGCGTGAAAAACGCTGTCGAAATTAAAGACCTGCAGTTTTCTATTGCGGGCAAAAAAATTATTGATATGCCCGAGTGGGCTCTACAGCATGGTGAACACGCTGTGATTTTGGGAGACTCGGGTAGTGGAAAAACCAGTCTCTTGAACCTGCTGGCTGGCTTGCGTCATCCCACGGCAGGCAGCTTGTGTGTTGATGGCCAAAACTTGGCTGATTTGAGCACATCCGCATTAGACCAATTTCGCGGCCAGCATATTGGTATCGTTTTTCAGAGCTTGCATTTGATTAGTGCCTTGAACGTATTGCAAAATTTGATGCTGGCTCAGTCACTGGCTGGTCAGGGGCAAGATGAGGAGCGTGCCTTGAGCGTATTGGACTCGCTGGGTTTAAAGGATAAAGCGAATGCCAAGCCGAATGAACTGAGTGGTGGTCAAGCACAGCGTGTAGCGATTGCCCGTGCGGTGATTAATCGCCCCACGGTGATTTTGGCAGATGAGCCGACCTCGGCACTGGACGACAACAACACCGAAAAAGTCTTTGCATTATTGCAACAGCAGGCGGCAGCTTGTGACGCCAGTTTGATTATTGCGACTCATGATAAGCGTTTGATGGATCGCTTTGACAACCAATTAAAACTGGAGGCTCAAGCATGAATATTTTCCAGTTAAGCACGGCCTATATTAAGGCACGCGCACTGAACTCTGTGCTTAATATTATATTGTTATCGCTGGGTATCGGCACTATTGTCTTGTTGCTGTTATTCAGTGACCAAATGCAAAAGCGCTTGCTGTCTGATGCGGATGGCTTAGATTTAGTCGTGGGCGCCAAGGGCAGCCCCATGCAGTTGATTCTTTCCAGCATCTATCACATCGATGTACCGACTGGGAATATCCCCTACCCACGTTTACAGTGGTTGCGTGAGAACCGTTTGGTGAAAGAAGTCATTCCTGTTGCCTTGGGCGATAGCTACAAAGGCTTTCGCATAGTCGGCACCGAGCATGGCTACCCTGAGCACTACGGTGTTGATTTGGCCCAAGGCCAGTTATGGGAAAATAGCTTTGATGTCGTGATTGGCGCCCGTGTAGCAGCAGAAACAGGCTTGAAGCTGGGGGATGAGTTCCACGGCTCCCATGGCATGGGAGATGGCGGCCATGTGCATGAAAACAAGTCTTTTAAAGTAGTTGGAGTGCTCGCCAAAGATAACGGTGTGATGGATCGATTGATCATGACCTCTGTGCCAACGGTATGGATTGCCCATGGCTTAGTGGATGAGCATGGTGAAGGCCACGAAGACCACGAAGACCACGAAGATCACGAAGATCACGAAGATCACGAAGATCACGAAGATCACGAAGATC
>CAZBWS010000106.1:0-1389 GCA_964495705.1 uncultured Gammaproteobacteria bacterium | reverse complement strand
AGATCACGCAGATCACGCAGATCACGAAGATCACTCTGAGGCAGAGCATGAGGCTCAGGGTATCACTCACGCCGAAGACGAGCATCAAGGGGAAGAGTTGCTAGAGCGTATCGATACCAGCAAGCAGGAGATCACCGCACTCTTAGTCAAGTTCAAATCGCCCCTAGGCGCGGTGCAGCTACCTATGATTATCAACCGCCAGTCCGAGATGCAGGCGGCAAGACCCGCTCAGGAAACGGCGCGTTTATTCGCCTTACTCGGTGGTGTAATTGAAACTTTATACGGCTTTGGCTTTCTATTAGTCATCACGTCGGGCTTGGGTGTGTTCATTGCGCTATATAACGCAATGAAAGACCGTCGCTATGACCTTGCGATTATGCGCAGCCTAGGCGCTAGCCGTAGCAAGTTACTGTCTGGGGTCGTGCTAGAAGGTTTGCTATTGGTGTTAATGGGGACTGTACTCGGCTTTGCTATCGGCCACGGCGTTGCTCATATGATGGGCGAGCTAATGCCCAAGGCCAAAGAAATGGGCTTATCTGGCTGGGTGTGGGTCGACAAAGAATGGGCTGTGTTAGGCTTAAGCTTTGGCGTGGCACTATTGGCTTCGGTGATTCCTGCAATACAAGCCTATAGAACAGATATTGCTGAAACGCTGTCGAAGAGTAAATAATGTCATTCTGAGTGGAGCGTTAGCGCAGTCGAAGAATCTGGCTCATCGAGCTTTCAGATGCTCAAGATGATAAGAAGAGAGATATGATGAAAAAATTAGTGTTAAGCATTGTAGTCGCCTTTTTTAGCATATCCGCATTGGCGATCGACTTTGAACAAGATATCGAATACGGTGCTGAATACCTAGATCAAATTCCAAAGGCACCATTGGGTGCTGTAGATTGGAAAACACTATTTGGTATTGGTGAAGAAGCCATAGTCGATCAAGGGCTTACCCTCTTTAAGCCGATTTTTTCGCCGGCGGTTAAAAAGCTAGATGGCAAAAAAGTCAAAATTAAGGGCTTTATGTTCCCCCTTGATATGTCAGAAATGCAAAGACACTTCTTACTCAGTGCGTTCCCTCCTTCCTGCCCTTTCCATGCACCTGGTGGCCCTAAGCATATTGTTGATATCAATGTCGAAGAGGGAATCGAATTCACTTATGACCCCTTGATTATCGAAGGCGTGTTAGAGCTAATCGAATTTGATGAAGATAATGGGCTGTATTACCGGATAAATAATGCAGTAATGGTTGAAGAGAGGTAGGGGAGGGTAAACGTGGTCTGCCCCTGTTTTTCTGTTCCCGCGCTGAATAACATGCTCTGGAATACCTACAGGGCACAATCGATGTAATCTAGCCATACAAAGAGGTTAGGCGCTATTTTCTGAAGTGGGGTCAGA
>CAZBWS010000105.1:4397-6093 GCA_964495705.1 uncultured Gammaproteobacteria bacterium | reverse complement strand
TTACATTGGCGAGCATCGCCAGCCTTGCTGCCTGTGGTGGCGGTGGTTCTAGCTCTAGCCCTATCACTAATGAGGCTACAACAGAAACATTGCTAAGGGGGCTTCCTGCCAGCGTTAGCTTTGAGCCTATTACAGCTCCAATTACTTCGGCGCCTGTATCAACATACGGTTTTATGAGCAGTCTTGATGCGAATAAAGAGCCGATCTATCACAATGGTCAGACCTTGCGTCAGCTTTTGATTCTTGATATGAACACCAAGATTAAAAGCTATACAGCGAAAGACGCTGCTGCAACTGTCACAGCTGATATGCAGTTTTTCTTGGATGACAATGGCACTCCCAATATTGCTGATTCTCCTATCGTTTTCCGTCCCGATGAAACGGGCGGTGCAACTAATACCAATATTGTTGTGCGCAACAACACACTAAACGGCGGAGCACTGGCGAACACCGTTGTAAGTAACTATGGCGATGTTGGTTCTGCCCGCTTACGCGATAAAATTGCTGGCGAAGATAAACCTGAACACTTGCTTGGCGGCGAGCTATTGGGCTGGTCTGAAGGCATGGACGCAGATCCAACACCGAGTGAATTAGTTGACTACTTTGTTGCACAACTAAACGCTGAGGTAACAACAAATCCTCAAGCTACAGTGCCTTCCATTGGCGGTGATGTTGATGTAGACGTGGCTTATGTTGATGGAAGAGGCCGTGACTACACCCAGTTACTGCAAACATTCCTATGGGGCGCTATTACATTTAACCAAGCGACTACGGACTACTTCGGTGGCGATTTCCAAAGCTTGAATACTGCTCGTGGTACTAACGGAGATACTGAGGGCGAGCACGACTGGGATGAAGCTTGGGGCTACTTCGGCGCTGCGGCTAACTACATCGCTTACAGCGATGCACAGATCTCGGCTACAGAATCAATAAATGGTGTTGACACTGACGCAACGACAGTAAATCTATCTAGTGAATACAACTTCGCTGCTTCAGTTAATTGTGCAGAGCGTGACGATACTAGTGCAACAGGTACTGATTTCACCAAACAAGTTTATGACGCATTTGCAACGGGGCGCAACGTACTTAACAGTGCCTCATCAAGCCAGCCAACTAACTTAACTAACAAAGACGTAGAAACTGTAAACCAAGCGATAAAACAAGCTTCGCAAGTCTGGGAGCAATGTATTGCCGCTACCGTCGTTCATTATATCAACGAAACGAATAGTGACCTACAGGGATTTATTGATGGCCAAGGCCAGTTTGCCAATGTTACTGCCTATCGCGACCTAGCTAGGCATTGGAGTGAAATGAAAGGTTTTGCTTTATATCTACAATTCAGCCCTAACTCTCCTTTCCGTAAAGATGCCGACACTTTGACAGTATATCAGGTGCTATTAGAAGCCATGGGTGACGAAGCGAAATTCGGTAGTGTTGAAGAAGCTCAGGTTTATCTCAACACGCTAACGGAGATTCGCGGCTGGTTTGGTACAGCTTATGGCTTTGATGATACAGACCTAGCTGCTTGGTAAGCTTAGTTTTTATAAGCCAAAAATAGAAATAGCGGCATTAGTCGCTTTTTCTATTTCAGAAACCATTATAATCTTCACCCATTACGAGGGTATTTATATGAACCATACAAATTTAACAACTATTCGCAACACTGCTGCACTGGTAGCGACTACACTATTGGTTA
>CAZBWS010000105.1:0-4297 GCA_964495705.1 uncultured Gammaproteobacteria bacterium | reverse complement strand
GACAGCGCTGGCGTGACTCAAATACAAGCGTTCTTCGACCTGATTGTTGACAATATTGATAGGAGCGTTAAAGACACGAAACTTGGTAACCCTACCAACCTGAGAGTCGCAAGCCCATGCACGACGAACCTTTGCCCTGAGTTAGTCGAGAACAATATTGCTAAGCATTCGTATGCGAGCATCAAGGCAAATTTAGAAAGTGCAAAAGCGGTCTTCACGGGCAATAACGAAGAAGGCTTTGATGATATTTTTGCTGAAGCGAACCGCCAGGGAGATAGTAATACTTTTATCACAAACCTTGATGCAACTATTGCAAGTATTGATGCGCAAAGTGCAACCAATTTATTTGATCAATTAACCGCCATCGACAACCCTACCGGAGCAGCAGATTGTGCAACAACCGGCAATGCCAGCAGTACTAACACGGCACCCGAACCTTGTGCTATTTTCCGCGAAGCTCAGGTGCTTTCTGATTTTTTAAGAACCACATTTGCAACTGTCGTTAACTTAGACGTTCCTGGTCAAGTTGCTGGCGACGGCGACTAATTAACTCGCACTGCCACCAAGCGTAGCAACGGCCCGTCATCTTACGGGTCGCTTATGCTATTAAATGTCCTTTCAAACCCAATGATATTTGCCATGTCCTACAAAACTTTAAAAAACACCGCATTAATTGGCCTATCCGCATTCGGCCTATCCGCCATAGCGGCCGAAGAAAAAGAGCTAGAAACACTGTGGATACACGGCAGTATTGAAAATATAGAAACGCTATCAGGCTCTGCCCAAAGCATTGATGCAGACACATTAGAACAGCTCAATACAGCAGATATACACGAAGTTGTAACGCAAGTCCCTGGCGTTTATGTTCGCGAAGAAGATGGCTTTGGCTTACGCCCTAATATTGGTATTCGCGGTGCGGCATCAGAGCGCAGCCAAAACATCACCTTAATGGAAGATGGGATTCTGATTAAACCGTCTCCCTATTCAGCACCTGCTGCCTATTACTTTCCCAATATCGCACGCATACAGCGTATTGATGTATTTAAAGGCCCTTCAGCCGTTAAGTATGGCCCACGTACCGTTGGTGGAGCGATAAACTTGATCACCCGTCAACCCGAAGCGACTCGAAATGGCTTTGTAGAAGCGAGTTATGGCAGTTTCAATACACGCAAATTGCATGCTGTTTATGGAGATAAATTGGGCAGTGAAAATATTAGTTACTTAATCGATGCCTTACACTTGGGTAGTGATGGCTTTAAGGATTTAGATACTGGCGGTGATACTGGATTTACACGCAATGATATTAACCTTCGTATCGGATGGACACCGCAAGCTAGTAGCGGCACCACTCAACACAGATTTGACTTAAAAATTGGCTTTGCCGACGAGGATTCCGATGAAACCTATCTAGGCTTGAGCGATGCCGACTTTGCTGCCGATCCAACGCGTCGCTATGTCGGCAGCCAATTAGATCGCTTTACCTCAGAGCACAAACAAATTCACCTGTTCCACCTAGCTGAGTTTGACAACGGCTTGGAACTACATACTAAAGTTTACTTAAATACCTTTGACCGCTCATGGAATAGGGTAGATGGCTTGTTTGATATTAATAATGACCGCGAAGACAATAATTTTGATATTACAAGTATATTGCTTGCACCCACTATTGGAATTAACCGTGAATTCTTTTCTTTATTAGACGGCTCTGGCAACAGTTCTACCCTGCCAACCCAAAGCGGATTTGGCATAGATATCACCAATAACCAACGAGATTATAGATCCTATGGAGTTGACGTCTCGGCACGTAAAACTATTGAGCTAGCCGATTGGCAACATGACTTAGAAGCGGGAATTCGCTTACATGAAGACTATGTTGAACGCAATCACACAGGACGAGGTCACGCTGTTGAAAACCAACAACTGATTGCCGTAGGCACGCCCTTTCAGAAAGTCATTAACAAAGATGAATCCCGAGCTCTAGCCCTTTATCTAAAGGACAGTATCACTCAAGGCCCTTGGCGCTATGACCTTGGCCTACGTTTAGTTGATATTCAATCTGAACGCAGTGATCGTCTCGACCCTACAAGCAATGCTACCAATGACGAAAGTGCCGTGCTAGCTGCCGCAGGTGTTTTCTACCAATACACGGAGTCGCTGGGCTTTTTAGCAGGCATTCATCGTGGCTATTCCCCTGCGGGCCCAGGCCCTCAAGGCGGCACTGCTGATCCCGAGGAAAGTGTTAATATTGAATATGGTGTACGCTATAACTCACCGGTTTTCAGCGGAGAAGCCATTGCTTTCTTCAGTGATTACAGTAACTTAATTGGTCGCTGCCGCGCTAATGACATTTCATGTAATCAAGGCGAAAGCTTTAACGGTGGCAGTGTTCATGTGTCGGGTTTAGAGCTACGCGGAAGCTATGAGAAAGAGCTAAATAGCGAACTAACTCTACCTATAAGCTTTAATTACACATTGACTCAATCAGAGTTCCAAGAAAGCTTTGACTCAAGTTTTAATCAATGGGGTAGTGTTAGTAAGGGCGACGAACTGCCCTATACTCCCGAGCACACACTGCGTTTGGACATTGGTATTCAAGCTTACAGCTGGGATACCAGTATAGCCGTCAAATATCGTAGCGATTTGCGTGAAACTGCCACAACAGCACCTAGCCAAATCGCCCCGCTAGCTAATCAAACGATAGATTCATTAACGACCGTTGATTGGACGAGTAATTACCACGTCAATGACAACTTAAGCATTCAAGCAAAGGTACAGAATTTAACGGATGAGGTGAAAATTGTTTCTCGTCGCCCCATCGGCGCACGCCCCAACAAGCCACGTAGCTTTATCGCAAGCGCCAAATATCGCTTCTAGGTGTGCAAGAGATAAAGACTATATTTTTTGATACCTTGGGCTATATCGCCCAAGGTGACAAACGTATTTTCTGGGCCTTTCTACTTAGCTCTGCCCTTATCGCTCTTTGGCACAGTTATAAATACCAATATGCGGATAGCCTAAAACAAGCTATCTCCAAAGCCTGGCAACCACAGCACTACTTTAATCGTTCCACCCTACTCGACCTTAGCCTACTGCTAAGCAATAATACTTTGCGTGTGCTTCTGGTTATACCCGTCATCGGCAGCCAACTCGGTGTTGCCATCGCAGTACACAAGGGCTTGTATCACGGCCTTGGTGACTCACCTAACTGGTCATTAGATGGCACGCTATTAATCAGCTTGTTCACCCTGTGCTTTTTTATTGCCGACGACTTCACTCGCTTTATCCTGCATTACGCCATGCATCGTTTTACTTGGCTCTGGAAGATCCACAGCCTTCACCACAACGCAGAAACCCTCACACCTTTAACTCTCTATCGCTTTAACCCCTTAGAGATGGTACTGCTTAGCCTACGCAGCGTGCTTACCGGTGGGATGGTCTCCGGTTTTTTTGTTTATTGCTTCGATGGGCGAATCAGTAGTGTAGATATCCTCGGTGCAAATGCCTTTGGCTTTATCTTCAACGCCTGTGCTGCCAACCTGAGGCACAGCCATGTTCCACTGAGTTTTGGGAAGTTAGAGCATTGGTTTATCAGTCCAGCGCAACATCAAATCCACCACAGTTCTGCTAAAAATCACTGGAATAAAAATATGGGTAGCTGTTTGGCTATTTGGGACCGCCTGGCAAAAACGTGGATCCCTGGCAGCAATACTCAACAACTAAAGTTTGGCATTAAAGACTGATTTACAAGGCGGTAGCTAGGCTCTATTTTAACGCACGGCATAGCCAATACTGAATATACCTTTATACACTGAGCCCTCCATTTCAGCAGGTATAGGCGGCAAGGGCTCTGCACGTTTGAGCATCTCTATTGCCGCCTTATCTAAAACCTTGTGTTCAGAGCTCTTCACAATCGCATAGCTCAACAACTGACCCTGACGGTCTAGACTTATTTCCACTTCCAATATGCCTTCCATGCGCCGGCGTTTAGCACGGCTTGGATAGCGTTTATATTTTATTAAGTGGGCCATAATTTGTGCGTGATAACTGACACGCTGCGCCTCAACTGCCGCACCGCCTGTAGATTGAGGCTGCTGGTTTTGTGCGAGTGGTTCAGGAACCTGCTCGGCCACTGCGTTGTCAGGAGATGGCACGGGCTTAACTATAGCCAGCGCTTCTTTAACAATAGTATTGCTGATTATAGGCTGCGTTTTTTTGGTAGGGTGTTTAACGGGTTTTTTAACGGGCTTTTTAACGGGCTTGGCTACAGGCTTCGATGGTGGGGTTATTTTAGGCTGCG
>CAZBWS010000104.1:0-6094 GCA_964495705.1 uncultured Gammaproteobacteria bacterium | reverse complement strand
CCGTATTACTTCTCCGGCAACTCCACCCCAGCAAACAACTCATCTATCGCCGCCATATTCTCACACAGGGCGGCTTTATCAATCATGTCATAGTCAAAGTGGTTCGCGAACAGTTGCAAAAAGCGGTGCATATACTTGCGCATATACGTACCACGGCGAAAGCCGATTTTAGTCACGCTGTCGTCAAATAAGTCCGCTATATCGATAGCGACCAAATCTGCATCTTGCTCTGCCTCGTACGCCTGTCTAGCTATAATGCCAATACCCAGACCTGAGCGCACATAGGTTTTAATCACATCGGCATCCGTCGCCGTAAACACAAGGTCAGGTTGTAGCTCTGCATTGGCAAAGGCGGCATCCATATTGCCACGCCCCGTCAGGCCTTTTACATAAGTCACTATAGGATATTCAGCCAATGCGGATAGGCTAATACGGCGAGCAAAGGTCAGCTCGTGGCCCTTGGGTACAACCACACAACGGTTCCAGCGATAGGCGGGCATCATAACCAACTCACTATAGGTTGAGATAGCTTCGGTGGCCACGGCAAAGTCGGCCTCCCCTGTGACTGCCATCTCTGAAATCCGCTCTGGCGTACCCTGGATTAAATTCAAACGCACCTCGGGGAACTCTTGTTTGAACTGCTTAATAACATCTGGCAGCACATAACGCGCCTGGGTATGGGTGGTCGCCAAAGTCAGAGTCCCCGCATTATCATCGCGAGTTTCATTAGCGATCGCTTTAATATTAGCCACTTCACTCAGTATGACATCCGCTTTCTCAATCACGCGCTTACCTACTGGGGTGACATGAGTCAGGTGCTTACCGTTGCGATTAAACAATTGCACGCCCAGCTCTTCTTCTAGCAGCTTTATCTGCTTACTCACTCCCGGCTGAGAGGTGTATAACTTCTCTGCGGCAGCCGATATATTCAAATTATGCTTGGCAATGGCCGACAAGAACCGTAGTTGCTGGAGTTTCATGCCTGATATTCCAATAAGGTCTAAAAAAATAGATTCTAAGTCTTTTCTGGAATTTAGGCGAGCGTATAATTGCATCCACAGAGTTGGGTTAACCCAATCAAACAGATCAAAATGGCCAATAAGCGACTGCGGCCTTTAAAACCGATAGAGAGATATGATTATGAGCCTAAGCCCTGAGCTAGAAGCAAAGCTAGAAGACGTTAAAGCAACGTTAACCGAGCTGCTAGAAAAGAACGAAAAAGTAGTATTTGCCAACAGCTTTGGCGCAGAAGACATGGTGTTAACTGACGTTATCGCCCGTTTCTTCAAAGGCAAGATCACTATCTTCAGCCTAGACACAGGCCGTCTACCTGTTGAGACCTACACGGTTATGCAGCAAGCGGAAGAAAAGTACGACATCAAATTAAAGGTTTACTACCCTGATACTGAAGCCGTAGAAACTTACGTGCGTACTAACGGCATTAACGCCTTCTACCAGAGTGTTGATATGCGCAAAGGCTGCTGTGGCGTTCGCAAGATGCAGCCTCTTCGTCGTGCTCTGGCCGAGCAAGACGCATGGATCACCGGTTTACGCTCTGCTCAGTCTGTTACACGTACCGAACTCGCTAAGTTTGAATACGACGAAGTATTTGGCTTGAACAAGTGCAACCCTCTGTCTGATTGGTCTGAGACTGAAACTTGGGATTACATCAAGCAGCTAGAAGTGCCTTACAACGAATTGCATGACAAGAACTATCCTTCAATTGGTTGCGCACCTTGTACTCGCGCCATCTCTGCCGGTGAAGACGTTCGCGCTGGGCGCTGGTGGTGGGAAAACCCTGAGTCTAAGGAGTGTGGTCTGCACGCAGGTAAAGTGACTAAGCTTTCTTAAGCTAACTTACTTACACTAAAAAGCCCGCGTTCATTTATTTGGCGCGGGCTTTTTTGTTTATGCGGATAGGCTATCTCACCCATACCTCCACCCGGCGATTCTTATCTCGTCCTTTTGGCGAAGTATTGCTCGCCACCTGCACCGCACTGCCAAAGCCACGCACTGTATTCGGTGTGATGTCACTTTTAATCAGCGACTCGGCAACAAAATCTCCACGCTCGGTCGACAGCACATAGCGGCGCCAGGGCGCGGCTTCCGCCCCATCAGAAAATCCAGCTAGTATTATTTGCCTAGCTGAACGCTTATTCAAAAACTCTACTAAACGATCGATGTCTTGCAATGCCTTGTTATCTAGCTTGTAAGCGCCCGGCTTAAAGCGGAAATTCAAGGACAAGCGATAGGCGCCATCAAGCAACTCTTTATAGCTATCGGGATACTGCTCGCCCAACGCAATTTCATAGGCGCTAATGTTTTGCGAAATAAAACCCACAGCCGAAACGACACGTTGCCCTTGGGACGACTTAATAAAGCGCGCCAAGTCTGCGGCTAGAGCATTATCTGGATTTGGCTGATACACATACAAGCGGCGAGACAAGGGGTAGTCCTCCGTCGCCACGCTCAACTCACTCGGTAAAATAGCCGTATTCCTGCCATCGGCAACCGCCAATGCTTTCGCATTGCGAATAGAAGGCAAACCAACAAAACCAATTCCTGTAACGTCTTGTGAGACATCATCCGACAAGTCGTCATTAGACTCATAACGCTTGGCACTAGCAACTAACGGACGCTTCTTGCCCAACACCAGTGACTTGAAGGTATCGTAGGTACCCGATTGATTATCTCGTGCATACACTTGAATCGGCTGGCTAGGGCCGCCTAGTGACGCCCAGTTTTGAATCACCCCAGAAAAAACGGCCTGCAGTTGAGACATACTCAAAGCAGTAACTGGATTGCTCGGATGTACAACGACGGCAATGCCATCCACACCCACAACGACTTCCTTGTCCGGATCACTTAAATCACCCAAGTAGGAAAGTGATTTTATTTCCTTAGCCTTGATCGGCCGAGACGACATGGCTAAACCAGCCTGAGATTTTTTAACCGACTTAAAGCCCGTGCTAGAACCGTGGGCGTGAATCTCTATTTCCAAACGCTCGCCAGCCTTTACCGCAGTAATTAAGCGCTCATTCTCTTGAGTAAAACGATTACTGCGAACAGCAAAGCCTCTAGTCTGAAGCCACTGCCCCACAAGCGCAGGCATCAGCTTTGCACCTACCGTATTCGAGCCGTGTATACGTAAAACATCACTCGCTTGAGCGAGGCTACTGCCGAGAAAAAAACTAACTACTAATATAATTATTTTATAAAACGTCATGCTAATACTACTCCTGTTTTATTAGGTGCAATACTAGTTTTCAATTATGACAGTCCGCTTACAGAACCATTAAAAACGGGGGATAGCGGGCAATATTGTAAAAACTGGTCACGTTTAAACCAAGCTTTACCACTTTATCTACTGTGGTAAAAATATTGTATTACAATAGTCTTTTACTTAATGAACCCCTATCTAGTCATGAATTCTCAGTTTGTCATCGCCCCTGCTAATGAACAGTTAGACTCAGTCATACAAGAGAAACTGGACAACAAAACCAAACCCCTAGGCTCTCTAGGACAACTTGAAAATCTAGCGTTAAAAATCGCTCGCATACAGGAAACATTGAGTCCTGTTATTAGTAAACCCCATTGCTTTGTCTTTGCGGGGGATCACGGTTTGACTCAACAAGGCATTAGCGCATTCCCTCAAGAAGTTACCGCGCAAATGGTTTTGAACTTCACGGCTAGCGGCGCTGCCATCAACGTGCTTTGCCAGCAACACGGTATTGCTTTCAATGTCGTCAACGCAGGCGTGGCAACTGACTTGCCCAAGCACCCTCTACTTTTAGATCACTGTGTAAAAAAAGGCACTGAGAATAGCTATACCGGCAGCGCCATGTCTCAAAATGAATTAGATGAAGCGTTCAACTCAGGAGCCGAACTCATCTCTAATAAAGGTGAGAGCAATACTTTTATCTTTGGTGAGATGGGAATCGGCAATACGGCCTCTGCTTCTCTCATCATGCATCTACTAACAGATGTGCCACTAGACGCCTGTATTGGCAGAGGCACAGGCTTAGACGATGAAGGCCTAAAGCAAAAATTAGCCATACTCGCCCATGTGGCCGAGCGTCATAAAGAGCATGCAGGCAATCCATTAGAAGTGCTGCGTTGCGTTGGAGGCTTGGAAATAGTGATGATGTGTGGCGCAATGCTGGCCTGCGGTGAGCAGAAGAAATTATTTTTAGTCGATGGCTTTATCGCCACGGCTGCCGTTTTGGTTGCGAGTAAGATAACGCCTAACATTTTAGATTACTGCGTATTCTCGCACCTATCTGATGAGCAAGGTCATCGCCTAATGCTGGAACACCTAAATGCTACACCATTATTGCAACTCAGCATGCGCCTAGGCGAAGGTTCAGGAGCGGCGACCGCTTTCCCGCTGCTGCAATCTGCCGTCGCACTACTGAATCAAATGGCCAGCTTCGACAGCGCCAACGTCAGTACATCTAATGTCTAATTGGTTCAGCTATCAATATTCTTTATTGGTCACGGCCTTAGTGTTTCTAAGTCGACTGCCTTTGAAGACCGAGTATCATGCCGACAAGCTTTCCCAGTCCGCGCGCTATTTTCCTTTGGCGGGCCTATGTATTGGCTGCCTCGTTGCACTAACCTTTTACGGTTTAAGTTTCATATTCAGTCACAGCCTAGCGCTAGTACTGTCCATGGTGTTCAGCTTATTGCTGACCGGCGCCTTTCACGAAGATGGCCTAGCCGACAGCTGCGATGCCCTGTGGGGAGCTTTTAAGAAACACGACGTACTACGCATAATGAAAGACTCTCGCCTTGGCACCTATGGCGTGGCAGCGTTGATCAGTGCACTGGCGGTTAAGTTTGTCGCCCTTAACGAATTAAGTACTAGCCAGGTTACGCTCGGGCTTATCTGCGCTCACACACTCAGCCGTGGATTATCGGTCAGCTACCTGTTCGACATGCAGTATGTGCAAGATGAAAGCAGCAGCAAGTCCAAGCCTGTTGCTCAAGCCCTATCGCAACAAAATCTATATATTGCCCTAGCCATTGCCTGCGTGCCCAGCTTTCTCTATCTACAACTCTACACACTGCCCTTATTACTCGCTCTCGTCGTATTGCGGCAGCTAATCAAATATTACTTAATTAAACGCATTGACGGTTATACCGGAGATACTCTGGGTGCTGCGCAACAGCTATTTGAAATCAGCTTTTATCTCTACCTCTGTGCCCTGCTATAAACGTACTTTTTCTAGATGCTCACACATCGCTTGTGCACCATCCAATAAACGCACCGTGTGACGAGAAATAATATCTGGCTCGATGCCATAGACATGCTTTTTCTTCACCGCATCAATTACTGGCCAACGCTGCCAAGCAGATAACCACTCCTGCTGTTTCGTTGCCATGCCACCCGAAACAATCGCTTCAGGATTACGGGCAATAACTGCTTCTATATTGATTTTAGGCGCTAAGGACTCTTCTTCGGCAAAAACATTACGACCACCACAAAGGCGGATAACATCACTGATAATGTGATTGCCGTTTAAGGTTTGTAATGGGTCCATCCACACCTGATATAAAACTCTCACATCTGACCTATCCGCATACTGTTGGCGCATTTTAGCTAAGCGTTGCATGAACTGTTGCGTAGCCACTTCTGCTTCTTCTGTCGTGCCCATCAGCACAGCCATATCGCGAATAGAGCGCTCAACATCTTCGAGCTTGTGAGGATCATCCACATAGACAACAAAACCTAACTCCCGCAATTTTTCCGCCACTTCCAAATGCCGCCCCGAATTCCACAATACAATCAGGTCGGGGTTTAACTCAGTAATTAGTTCATAGTTCGTACTACTATAATCTCCAACGATGGGGAGCTTTAACGCCGCCTCTGGAAAATTGCTATAACTCGTCACACCAACCATGCGCTCGCCCGCCCCTGCTGAATATAAATTTTCAACCACATGGGGAGCCATGCCAATCACGCGTTGGGCCGGCTGTTTCAAAACCACCTCTTGACCGTGATAATCAACTACGCTGACTTGTGCTGCCGCAGTCGTGCTTAAGAATAAAAGGCACAGAAATCGAATCATTATTTAATTGTCTCTAAAAAATT
>CAZBWS010000103.1:0-6263 GCA_964495705.1 uncultured Gammaproteobacteria bacterium | reverse complement strand
TGATGACTAAATCTTATAAAAATAGTTTAAATAAAATAGCCGTGTTTATGATGAGTGCGGTTTTTTCTGCGTCTGCTTTTAGTCTGACGGAGCTTACAGATGATGAACTTGCTGAAGTCATAGGCCAAGCTTCGTTGATTGACATTGATAAATATGATTTTGATGGGGGTGATGGAGTTAATAATTTTTATCGTGTCAGGTTGAATTCCGTAATTACAACTAGCCTTAATGCTGATCGACTTGACTTAAAAGATAGTGACGGAAACTCACAAATACTAATTGAGGACCTCTCATTGAGTGGTGGCGTAGATGGTGAGGCGTCTTCTGCAACTATTACGAACCCATATGTCGAATTTGCGTTCGCTGGAAGTATTGATAATACTACAGCACGAAATAGAGAGATTATTGGCATACGCGTTGGTGCGGATGAGATTGATGGGCTTTTGAGTTTTGGAGACCCTACTAAACATGCCAGTAATCTTGCAGGAGATACCTCGCAAGAAAATGGCATCAGCGCATTCAGGGGCTTCTTGCAAACAACAGCTATCAATGGCAATGTAATTCTTAATCCTGCAACACGCACAGGTATTGTGCAGAGAACAAATGGCGACCCAACCAGATTAAGATTTTGTAATATTGTCTTCGGCTGTGGCGGTTTCTTCGGCGGGGAGAGCAGTCTTTCACCTGTCGGTGTACAGACGACGAGTACAGGTACATTTGAGTTGCTCGACCGCAGTATCACAGGCCCTGATCAGCGTATTATGTTGGACTTTAGTGTGCCAGGTGGTGTAGTGATTGACTCGTCTTTAGGCTCGCTGGCCAACCCCTTACCTTCAGGGGGGAATGTTGATGAAAACGGAGTGATTACTTCAGCATTTCTAAGGGCGGATGTCGCGGCGACAACGATTGGTCAAATTACCGGGACGAGCGTCGTAGAAGCGGAGGCACTTGGTATAGGTTTACCAACGCTTACGCCACAATTGGTTATAAACGATATATTTGTGAGCGGTGATCTACCGGGTACAACTGACCCCCTTAAGTTGTTTTTAAGAGAAGATTTACGATTCTTACATAGAGTAGATGCGAATGGTTCAGGAGGTTTCGTAAGCGTCCAGAATCGCCCTGTTCAATGGCGAATTGATAATCCAAGTGGTGGGCGTACCACAAGTAATACTACTCCAGGTTGGTGGGTGGAGTTTATTGATCCGGTAGAGTTGTCTCAACTTACTGTTGAAAATTTCGATTTACCACAGAATGTAGTACAAGGTATTGTTGGGGCAGTAGGCGATTTTATTTTCGATCGCCCACCCGTCCCCGTCTCTGAACTTGTCACATCATTGTTTGAAATTGAGGTTGGTGGTATAGACGCAAGTTTGGCTAGAACTGAAGACCCAGGTGTACTTGGTGCAAGTTTAGTTAATGTATTGGCAACTAATATATCCATTGATAACCAAGTTCCAATCGTCAATTGCTTCAATAGTAGTATTGGTTGTTAGCATTTAAGCGAATACCTTTTTATTGCAGTTTATCAAGGCGCTGGCCGAGTAACCAACCCCGAATTAGTCAGTGAAATCTCAAACTTCATGCCATCCTGCATCAGCTGATAAGCTGATGTGCCGTATGAGGCATCCACAAATGGCAGAAATTGATTGAATCTCTTAGCCAGCTGCCAAACATCCACACCTTTCTCCACAAGTAGCTCATTCGCAGTTTGTTCTTCGCTGTTCTGTGCTGTAACGGTGCTGTAGCGGCCGCTTAGGCGTTCAAATTGATAAAGTGGTTTCAGGCCAAGTTGCGCGGCATTGTTATCCCATTTTATGATACGTATATCAATCTGCCATTGGTCGCCCTTTAGCTCGTAGCGTCGAGCTAAGCCGTTGGTTATCGTAAGCGTGGCAATGAAACGGCCACGGTCGTGGCGTAATTCTTCAAAGGCTATACTGGCTAGGGGTGTTTCTTGGCTGAGATTTTTATAAGTGTTTAAGTTGATACAGGTCACTAAAACTACTGCAGCTAAGCCAAGCAGAATCGAGGCCGAAAATAACTGTAGTAATCCGCGGAGTTTGTGTAACTTGCTATTGAAGGCGTTATTCGTTCCGCGCCAGAGTAACAGTAGCCCCAAAAACGCGCTTAAGCCTATAATGATGTATATATTGTTAGGCATTTTAATCTCCGAAAATAAACCGTTAGGCTTGCAGCCCTGTAAACCTTATAATTTAGTTTTAATAAGTTAGCTATCAACATGAGTATAAAGCAAATTTTACTATTGATAAGCATCATTTTCATGGCTGCCTGTGGTAATAAAGGCGCCTTATACATACCCGTGGCGGAAGATTGCGTCACAATAGAAGACTCAGGGCAGACAGAGTGCAAGTATTAATAAAACAGAGAGATAACGGCCATCTAAGTTTGGGAGGCGTTAGCCTAGAAAATGTGGCTGCCCAATATGGCACGCCTGCTTATGTGTACTCACGAGAAGCGATTGAGCAAGCTTGGTTAGCCTATGATCACGCTCTGGAAGGCCATCCGCATTTGGTTTGTTATGCGGTTAAAGCAAACTCCAATATTGCCATATTGAATGTATTGGCACGCTTAGGTGCTGGCTTTGATATTGTATCCATGGGTGAGCTTGAGCGCGTGATTGCGGCAGGCGGCAAGCCAGAAAACATTGTTTTTTCGGGGGTAGGCAAAACACCTGCTGAAATGCGCCGTGGTTTAGCGCTGGGCATTCGCTGCTTTAATGTAGAGTCTGTTGCCGAGCTGCATCGCTTAAATCAAGTAGCCGGTGAAGAGGGCAAGGTTGCCCCTATTTCTTTGCGCGTGAACCCGGATGTGGATGCTAAGACACACCCCTATATCTCGACGGGGCTAAAGGAAAATAAATTCGGTGTTGATGTGGATGCTGCACTGGAGGCTTATAAGTTGGCTGAGTCGATGCCGAATCTTCGTGTTGCGGGCTTGGATTGCCATATTGGCTCCCAACTCACTGAGGTTCAGCCCTTTGTGGATGCACTCCACCGAGTACTGGCTTTGGTGGAGCAGTTGTCGGCCGAGGGCATAACGTTGCAGCATTTAGACTTAGGCGGTGGCCTGGGCATTACTTATCAAGAGGATGACCAGCCCCCTGCAGTCGCAGCCTTAATGCAAGCGATCTTATCCGTATTGGCTGACCGCCCTGAGTTCCAGCACCTAGAGCTGATCTTTGAGCCTGGCCGCTCTATTGTCGGCAATGCAGGCATGTTGTTAACCACGGTTGAATATTTGAAGCATTCCGAGCATAAGAATTTCGCGATTGTGGATGCGGCCATGAATGACTTAATGCGCCCCGCGCTGTATTCAGCGTGGCAAGAGATAGTTCCTGTTTCCGAGAAGGAGCAAGGCGAGGCTAAGTTGTATGATGTCGTTGGCCCTATTTGTGAGACAGGCGATTTTTTAGGCAAAGATCGCCAGCTAAATGTGCAAGAGGGCGATGTTTTAGCCGTGCTGTCAGCAGGGGCTTATGGCTTCACCATGGCCTCTAACTATAATACTCGCCCCCGCGCAGTTGAGTTAATCGCAGATAAAGGCGAGTTGCATGTCATCCGTGAGAGAGAAACATTTGAACAACTTATCGCCGGCGAAAAATTGCTTTCTTGAGGCTAAGAGTAGATAAATGCAGTTAAAATTCACAAAAATGCACGGATTAGGTAACGACTTCATGGTGTTTGACGGCATCAATCAAGTCGTTGACCTATCCAGTCAGCAAATTCAGCATCTAGCAAATCGCCGCTTTGGCGTGGGTTTTGACCAGCTGTTATTAGTTGAAAAAGCCGATGGTTGCGAAGCTGATTTTAAATACCGTATTTATAATGCCAATGGTGGCGAAGTGGAGCAGTGTGGCAACGGTGTGCGCTGCTTTGCACGTTTCGTTATTGAAAAGGGCCTGATTAATAAAAACCGTATTGTTGTAGAAACTCTCGGCGGCACAGTGGTACCTGAGTTAGTTGAGGGTGGTCATGTGCGTGTGGATATGGGCGCGCCGAATTTTCACCCTACAGCATTACCTTTTGCAGCGGATGAAGCGTCTATTAGCCACGCTCTGGAAGTTGATGGCGAAGTGCTATTTATCGGTGCGGTGTCCATGGGTAACCCCCATGCGGTTTTACAAGTGACTAATATTCAAACGGCTGAAGTAGAACGACTTGGCCCCTTAATTGAAAGCCATGCCCGCTTCCCCCGCAATGTGAATGCAGGTTTTATGCAGATTGTGGATCGCAATCGCATTAAGTTGCGAGTGTATGAACGCGGGGCGGGGGAAACCATGGCCTGTGGCACGGGGGCTTGTGCAGCAATGGCCGTCGCTCGCTCTCAAGAGTTAGTTGATGAACGCGTTACGGTGGAACTACCAGGCGGTGAGCTGCTGATAGAATGGGCTGGCTTGGGGCAGCCCCTGTATATGACGGGGGATGCGAGTAATGTATTTGAAGGCGAAGTGGAAATTTAAATCCGTACATTCTGCAAATTCAGGTAAACTGAACGCAGTTAAATCATAAATACAAAGAACCCTATGAGCACAGCAATCACTGCCGCGGATGTTACCGCTTACCTGCGCAATAACCCCGATTTCTTCGAGCAAAATCTCGACCTATTGGCGTATTTGAAACTGCCTCACCCTTCGGGCAGTGCCATTTCCTTGGTTGAGCGTCAGGTGGATTTATTGCGTCAGCAAAATCGCTCCTTAGAAAATAAGTTAATGGAACTGGTGGATATTGCCCGAGACAACCAGCGTGTTACCGATCATTTGCATACCTTGGCTAAAGAGTTGGTAGAAGCACAGAGCTTGTCAGATGTTGTGAATGTGGCACAAAATGTTTTGCGCCAACAGTTCGGTATGGACTTTGCCACGATACACTTTTTTACGGGCGTGACTGATGATGCGGAGCTATTGATTAATGATAATCACCGCACGGCGCACTTCGCCGACTTCTTAAATAGTGGCCGCCCTTTGTGCGGGCGCCTCAGCGAAGGACAAATTAAAAATTTATTTGGCGATAATGCCAGCCAAGTTGCCTCTTCAGCACTGGTGCCTTTGCGTGGCATGGAAGACTTGGGCGTGCTGGCCTTGGGCAGTGTTGATGCAGAGCGCTTTCATCCCGGTATGGGGGTGTTCTTTCTCGATCAGCTCGGCGCGCTGTTGAGTAGCTCAGTCGCCAGGCACCTCGCCTAACTATGGCAACGGATTGGATAGCGCAATTTCTGCAATATTTACAAGCGGAAAAACGCTATTCTGAGCATACACTCAGTAACTATGCGCGGGACTTAGCTAGCCTCGTGCAATTCAAAGATAAATACCTACAATCGAAAAATTGGCAGCAGCTTACTGCCCACGACATGCGTGCATTTGCCGCGGCCAGTCATCGCCAAGGCTTGGGGGGTAAAAGTATTGCTCGCAGACTATCTGCATCGCGGAGCTTCTTTAAATACTTGTTGCGTGAAGGGGCTTTGGCCTTCAACCCTGCTGATGGTGTGAGTGCACCAAAATCTGAAAAAAAATTACCCAATGCAGTAGATGCGGATAGCCTGAATAGCCTATTGGAGCGTCCGTCAAATAAGCCGGCCGATATACGTGACCACGCGATGTTGGAACTGTTTTATTCAGCTGGTTTACGTTTAAGTGAGTTGGTTAGCTTAGATATTAAAGATATGCAAAGCGCAGATGGTCAGCTCAGCATTACCGGCAAAGGTGCGAAGGACAGGCGTGTGATGGTGGGCGAAAAAGCACAGCAGGCGGTAACACGTTGGTTGGGTATGCGAGAACGGTTTGCTAAGGCGAATAGTGGTGACGCCTTATTTTTAAACCAACAAGGCGGACGCTTGAGCTCCCGTGGCGTTCAGCAGCGTATTCAGTTATTGGCGCAAAAACGCGGCCTGGGGCGCAATCTGCACCCACATATGATGCGCCACTCCTTTGCTACACATTTGTTAGAGTCCTCTTCTGATTTACGCGCGGTACAAGAATTACTGGGGCACGCTAATATCAGTACCACACAAATATATACACATTTAGACTTTCAGTATTTGGCAGAGACTTACGAGTCCGCACATCCCCGTGCCAAGAAGAAGTCGGATTAAAACTCGACCAAGCCAGTAAAAAATAAGCATACCAAAGCGCTTGTAATCACAGTCAGCGCCCCTACTATTTTAAAATCATTAACCCACGGAGAAACGTGTGGAACAATATCACGGAACCACGATCATCGGCGTTAAGCGCGGTGATCAAGTCG
>CAZBWS010000102.1:0-6372 GCA_964495705.1 uncultured Gammaproteobacteria bacterium | reverse complement strand
CATTCACCGATGTCGATTTCGAGGCTGGTCGGAATTTCTCACCTATCTATATAACTGGTTGATTTACGTGGTTTTTTTATTTCACAAATCGAATAACCCATTGATTAATAAGGGTTTACTATGAGTAACGGTGCGGAGCACAAGGCGCGTAAGAGGTTTGGTCAAAACTTCCTGCACGACCAGAACATCATCCAGAAGATTGTAGCAGCCATTCACCCCAAGCCCAGTGATTGTTTGGTGGAAATTGGCCCTGGCCTAGGTGCGCTGACGACGCCTTTGCTTGCCCGTGTCGATGCAATGGAAGTAGTAGAACTAGATCGCGACTTAATCCCTAAGCTGCCCTTCCTCCCCAATGGTGAGAAGCTAACAATCCATGCGATGGATGCGCTTAAATTCAACTTTGGTGAACTCGCCTTTGCTAACCGCAATGCGGATGAGCTGCTACGCGTTGCGGGCAACCTGCCCTATAACATTTCATCGCCTTTAATTTTTCATTTGCTCAGCTTTAGCGGGCAAATTAAAGATATGCACTTTATGCTGCAAAAGGAGGTGGTTGAGCGTTTAGCTGCCGCGCCGAACACGTCTAATTACGGACGTTTGTCTGTGGTGGTGCAGTCGCGCTGTAAGGTTGAGCACCTGTTTAACGTGAGCAAACACTGCTTTAACCCTGCACCCAAAGTCGAGTCTGCAATTGTCCGCCTGACGCCCTATCAAGAGCCGAAGTTTAATATTAAAGACCCTGTGCAATTTGAGGCACTGGTTAAACAAAGCTTTGCTCAACGGCGTAAGACCTTGCGCAACAATGTGAAATCGATTCTCAGCGATGAACAAATTGAAAGTTGTGGTATTAGCCCTAGCACACGCCCCGAAACACTGAGTGTTGAACAATTCGCCCTACTCAGCAACTGCCTGAGCTAGGCAGCAATCTTTGCCTTTGTGATGTATGTCACAGCATATCCGCATCACACAACGGATAATGACCTATGCACTCACAACTTCGTTATATCCGCACACGAGACCTTGATCAGCGCAGCTGGTTTAATAGCCCAGAGGCTGACTTGTACCTCTGGCACCAAAATGAGGCTGTTATAAAATTTGAGTTTTGTTATAACAAAGGTTGGCATGAACAATCCATTCGCTGGCAAGACGGGCAATCGTGTAAAAAGATGTGTGTGGATGACGGGGAGTCCAATCCACGACATAAACAAGCTTCCATACTAATGGCCTGCGGGCAGCCGAACTGGCAAGCGGCAGCCAGGGCCTTTCGCTTAAGCAGTGAAAGGCTTCCCTTAGAATTGCGACACTTTATTCTGAATATACTAACGAAAGAATTGATGCAGATAGCGCCTATAAAAACTACAATACACCCATGAACAATGACATCCAGATTTTTGTCGAAACCGACTATATCGAAGACCAAAGTAGTTCCTCTGATGAACGTTTTGTTTTTGCCTACACCATTACTATAGAAAATATTGGTATCACCCCTGCTCAATTACTCGCACGTCACTGGGTGATTACAGATAGCAATGGCAAGATTGATGAAGTTGAAGGCGACGGTGTCATTGGGGAGCAACCTATTATTCAACCCGGCGAAGCCTTTTCCTATACCAGTGGTGCTATTTTAGAAACCGATGTAGGCACCATGACCGGCAGCTATCAAATGCTCAGCGAAGAAGGCCGGCCCTTTGATGCGGATATTCCAGAATTTGTCCTCTCTGTCCCCCGTACTCTGCATTAAATGTCGTTAGACTTAACGCAAAAAAAACTGTCTTCTAGCTGCGCGAATAGATAAGATCAGTTTATCTTTTTAAACCGAAGCGAATCCTATGGCGGTTTACGCAATTGGCGACATACAGGGCTGCTTAGAAGAGCTAAAAGCCCTGCTAAAGAAAATTGATTACCAGCCCAAGTCTGACCAGCTGTGGTTTGCCGGAGACTTAGTTAATCGCGGCCCTCAGTCTCTCGCTACCCTGCGCTACATTAAATCTCTGAGCAATACAGTTGTCACACTGGGCAACCACGACCTTAGCTTATTGGCCAGCGCCTATACTAGCCGCCCGCTGAGTAAGCACGATACTACGCAAGAGATTCTTGATGCCCCTGATCGTGAAGAGCTACTCAACTGGCTGCGCCAGCAAAAACTTTTTCATCGCGACAAAGAACTGGGCTTCAGCATGGTTCACGCTGGCTTACACCCGAGCTGGACACGTAGCCAAGCGCGCAGCTATGCCAAGGAAGTACAACACGCTATACGCGGGGATGATTATGTTACATTTTTTGACAATATGTATGGTAACGAACCGAATCAATGGCATGAAGATTTACGTGGCTATGAACGCCTACGAGTGATTACTAACATTCTCACTCGCATGCGGTACTGCGATAAAAATGGTGCCCTAGATTTGAAATTAAAGGGCGCACCAGGCAAGCAGAGCAAGTCTAAATATATGCCGTGGTTCGACGTCAAAAGGCGTCAGTCACAGAAGCGTAAAATCATCTTTGGGCACTGGTCTACCCTCGGTCTAGTACAGCGCAATAATGTATACGCCATTGATACGGGCTGCCTCTGGGGCGGCCAATTAACCGCATTAAGAATCGACACCGAAGTTCCTGAGATCACTCAGGTGAATTCAATTAACAGTATTAAACCGATATAACTATGAGCAACAAACAATCCATACTCTTTATCTGCACACATAACTCAGCGCGCTCGCAAATGGCAGAGGGACTGATGCGCGAGCACTTTGGCGACCGCTTTGAATGCCATAGCGCCGGCACTGAGAAAACCTTTGTGAAGCCTCACGCTATAGCCGCCCTACAGGACGCAGGCATTGCAACGGACACTCTCAGTTCTAAAACAATAGACGCTTTTGAAGGCCAACATATCGACTATGTAATTACTGTGTGCGACAGCGCAAAGGAAACTTGCCCTTGGTTTCCTGCGAATAAACAACTCATTCACGCCCCCTTTACAGACCCTTCAAATGAAGGGGACAACGATGCGGAAAATATCGCCGCCTTTTGCCGTGTGCGCGATGAAATAAAGGTCTGGCTACTGGAAAAATTCAGCCTCTAATATGTATATACCCCCGCCTCCCGAACAACTGCCCTTACGTGGCAACGCCTTTTCTCACTGGCTGGGGCGTAGCTTATTAAGGTTATTAGGCTGGCGCTTCGAAGGCGAACTTCCCAACACTAAAAAATGTTTAATTATTGCTGCGCCCCACACTAGCAACTGGGATTTTGCAATTGGTATGCTGGCCATGTTAGCAATCGGTTTAAAGGCAAGCTGGATAGGCAAGGCCAGTATCTTTGTTGGCCCCTTTAGGCCTCTACTAGCATGGGCTGGCGGTATTCCCGTCGTGCGCAATCAAAACAGCGGAGCCGTTGAACAACAGGTGGCGATTTTTCAAGCCCATGAAAAGCTTGTACTAGGCATCGCCCCCGAAGGTACACGCAGTGCAACCACAACATGGAAGAAGGGGTTTTATCATATTGCTGAGGGTGCAGGCATTCCCCTCTTCCCCATTTACTGGGATTACGAAAAGAAGGTGGTCGGGCTACTGCCCTTGTATCACCCAACTGGGGATAAGGACGCCGACATCGCCAAAATACAGGCTTTATTCAAAGATGTTAAGTGCAAGTTTCCTAAAAATGCCCAGTGGCAAAACCCATAAAATTAGGCTCGCACTAAATCCACGAAAGAGTAGTTGAACGCCACTTGCTTAACCGTCTCTGATTGAATCGCTTCTTGCTGACATTGCTCTTCACTTGCAACACGCCACAGGCTTGCATCATATTCTGGAAACCAAGCATCACCTTTAATATCCAGATCAATCACGGTGAGGTACATTTTGTCGACCAGCGGCATTGCTTGCTGATAGATGTTCGCACCACCCATAATCATAATCTCATCGGCCTCTTCCTGCTTGGCAAGAGCAATAGCGGACTCTAGGCTGGACACTACCTTGGCGCCCTCGGCGGGGTAATCCGCATTGCGACTAATCACAATATTTAAGCGCCCAGGAAGTGGGCGACCAATAGAGTCCCAGGTCTTGCGACCCATAATAATAGGCTTACCCATGGTTGTGGCCTTAAAGCGCTTAAGATCCGCAGATAAACGCCAAGGCAAGGTGTTATCTATGCCGATGACACGGTCATTCGCCATAGCAACAATTAATGAAAGCGTCGTCATTGTAATCTCCCTCTAGATAGCCACTGGAGCTTTGATATGCGGATGGCACTCATAGTCCATCACTTCAAAGTCATCTATCGTGAAATCAAAGATGTCTTTTTTGTTAGGGTTAATTTTCATCGTTGGCAACGTCAAAGGCTGGCGACTTAACTGCTCTTGCACTTGCTGCATATGGTTACTGTATAAATGCGCGTCGCCAAAGGTGTGCACAAAATCACCTGGTTCCAAGCCGCATACCTGCGCCACCATCAGCGTTAATAAGGCATAGGAGGCAATATTAAATGGCACACCGAGAAACACATCACCACTACGCTGATATAACTGGCAAGACAACTTGCCTTCCACCACGTAAAATTGAAACAGTGTATGGCAAGGAGGTAAAGCCTGCTTGCCCATCGCTGCATTTTCATCTGGGCTATATTGCGTGTCTGGCAACAATGCAGGGTTCCAAGCACTCACAATCAGGCGACGTGAATCAGGGTTGGTTTTTATGTCATGGATCAGCTGGGAAATTTGGTCAACCACCTCTCCATTTGCTCCCTCCCAAGATCGCCACTGCTTGCCGTACACAGGGCCTAACTCGCCTTCAGCGGTGGCCCAGCCATCCCAAATTTTAACGCCGTTATCCTGCAAATACTGAATATTGGTCTCGCCTTGCAAGAACCACAACAGCTCGTGAATAATCGACTTAAGGTGTAGTTTTTTAGTCGTCACCATGGGAAAGCCGTCAGCTAGATTAAAGCGCATCTGATAGCCAAACACCGAGATAGTCCCGGTGCCCGTACGATCCTCTTTATGAGTACCGTCATCTAAGATGTGCTGCATTAGATCTAAATATTGCTGCATAAGGTTAACCTTTCGCTTTTACGGGGTGTTTAATATAGCCCCACAACATCAATAACAAACCACTCGCTATCATCGGCATGGTTAATATATGTCCCATAGTCAACCAATCCGTACCTAACAAATAACCAATGTGTTCATCGGGTAGGCGTACAAATTCCACACTAAAACGCGCTGCACCATAGCCCAGTAAAAATAAACCAGAGACCGCCATCATGGGTCGGGGCTTACTACTATAAATCCACAGAACCAAAAACAGCAACAAGCCTTCACCAAATGCTTGGTATAACATCGAGGGGTGCTTCCACTGCCCGGCATGCTGTACAGCAAACATGAAATTCTCATCCACACTTCGCCCCCAAAGCTCGCTATTAATAAAGTTACCCAAACGGCCAAACATTAATCCATGGGGAACCAAAGGTGCAACAAAATCAGCCACTTGCCAAAAAGATACTTTCAGTACACTGCGGGCATACCAAACCATGGCCGCGATAACACCGAGCAAGCCCCCGTGAAAAGACATACCGCCTTCCCAAACTTTAAGCAGACTTAAGGGGTTAGCCGAAGTCACTTCCCAGTTATAAAATAATGCATAGCCGATACGCCCACCTAAAATCACACCCAGCGCACCGTAGAACAGAAAGTCCCCTACCTGCTCTTGATTGAATGGCGTATCCGCTCGCCTTGCCCGCAACACACCCAAGCCCCAAAACAAGGCAAAACCCGCCAAGTACATGAGGCCGTACCAATGTATCTTTATTGGCCCCAAGGCCAATGCGACAGGATCAATTTCCGGATAAACAAACATAAATCGATTTTCTTGATTAATTAAAGCGCTTACTACAGCTGTTATTCTATAGTTGCGCGCGCATTCTAGCAGCTACAGCGATCTGGAACAGCCTATCCGCATAATCAAACCACACAAATCACCCTAGATACTTCTCTCTACCATATCTAGTAGCCCAAAAGGGCATTACACACTAACCAAATAACAGCAAAAAACAGAAAAAAGTTAAAGTGTTTTATACAAAACACTCATAAGACAATGATTTATATTGATAAATTAATTTCACCCATATACTTGATTGATCTTTTTTAATGGCCTAGTATCAATCACAACTTGCAACAAAGCTGTCATAAGTAGTTTCGCTGCAGGAATTTTAGGACCTAAATAATAAAATCTCTTATCAGAGGATATATAATCATATGAAAATCGTACGTAAAGCACTACTCGCAACAGCGGTTGCAACAGCACTATCTCCAGCAGCTGTAATGGCTGATACTACTTTATTTGGTAACTTTGATATTGCAGTTGCAATTGAGTCTGCTGA
>CAZBWS010000101.1:0-6684 GCA_964495705.1 uncultured Gammaproteobacteria bacterium | reverse complement strand
CACCCATGCCCGCTGATTGCTTTCAAATAAAAGGCAACGTCGTTACTCTACTTATCCTTGAGCTACAAGACGATTACACCGAAGACCAATTCCAACAACAGTTGTACGCCAAGGCCGAGCAAGCGCCGGGCTTATTTCTACAGGCACCTGTAGTCATTAGCTTGGAACTAATTACCAACGCCGGCAATATTGATCTGCAAGGTGTCTTAAAAACCTGTAAAGACTGTGGCCTATTAGCCTTGGCATTCAAAAGCGTGCCCGAGCAATATTTATTACAGGTCACTTCCACTCTACTACCGATATTGCCCGATGCCAGCATGGGTAGCAGCAAGCCTATCGCTGCGCCGGAGCCTGAAGTGCAAACCGTTGTTGAGACTGTCGTAGAAGAACGCTTGGTGCAAAACGAAAGTAAAATCGTTACCACTCCCGTGCGCTCAGGCCAGCAGGTTTACGCCAAAGGCTGTGACTTAATTGTTATGGCGCAGGTCAGTGAAGGGGCGGAGGTATTGGCCGACGGTAATATTCATATTTACGGCGCATTGCGTGGCCGTGCACTGGCGGGTGTGCAAGGCAATAAGGAGGCACGCATTTTCTGCCATAGCTTAGAAGCAGAGTTGTTATCCATTGCAGGTAACTTCACCGTTAATGAAGACATTCGCAACAGCAAGCACTGGAAATCCGCCAGTAAAATCAGTTTGGGCGCATCCCAGCTGACCATCGACGCCATTTAAATCAACTGCATCTAGCATGGTATAAAATACTGCTGATATAATCGCTCACTACTTCGGCGCGGGCTTTTAGTGCCGTTTAAAACAAGCCCCGTCACTCACGGGGCCACTATCTGAAACATAGGGAATCTATTTTGTCTAAAGTCATCGTTGTAACATCTGGCAAGGGCGGCGTGGGTAAAACCACTAGCAGCGCTGCCATAGGCACAGGTCTCGCTCTGCGCGGGCATAAAACCGTCATTATCGATTTCGATATCGGCCTGCGTAATCTCGACCTCATCATGGGCTGTGAGCGCCGCGTGGTTTACGATTTTGTAAACGTGATTCGTGAAGAAGCGAATTTGAATCAGGCGTTGATCAAAGACAAGCGCACCGAAAATTTATTTATTCTGCCCGCTTCACAAACCCGTGATAAAGACGCCCTTAACTACGAAGGCGTTGAGAAAATCCTAGAAGAGCTCAAGAAAGATTTTGAATTTATCGTTTGCGACTCACCGGCTGGCATTGAAACAGGCGCTGTTATGGCGATGTACTTTGCGGACGAAGCTATTGTTACCACTAACCCTGAGGTCTCTTCGGTACGTGATTCCGACCGCATCTTAGGTATTTTACAGAGCAAGTCTCGTGCCGCCGAAGAAGGCCGTACTATCAAAGAGCATTTATTACTCACGCGCTACTGCCCTACTCGCGTAGAGAATGGTGAGATGCTGAGCGTGCAGGATGTTGAAGAGATTCTAGCAGTGCCACTACTGGGGGTTATCCCTGAGTCACAGGCTGTTCTTAAAGCTTCTAACACGGGTGTACCGGTAATTTTGGATGAAGAGTCTATCGCTGGCCAAGCCTACATAGACGCCGTTGGCCGCCTGATTGGCGATGACCTGCCACACCGTTTCTTGTCTATCGAGAAGAAGAAAGGCTTCTTCAAGCGCCTAGTGGGAGCGAGCTAATGGGATTTTTTGATCAATTTCGCAAGCAAAACAAAGAAACCGCTAACGTCGCCAAAGACCGTTTGCAGATCATTGTGGCTCACGCTCGCGCTGAGCGTGAACAGCCTAATTACCTTCCGCAGATGCAGCATGAAATCATGCAAGTTATTCGCAAATACGTGGAGGTCACCCAAGACCAAGTAAAAGTTCAGGTCGACAAGGGCGATAACTGCTCTGTACTCGAATTGAACGTTGTCTTAGACAAGTAAACTATATGCGGATAGCTTACTCAGGCTATCCGCCCTCTTCCCCCCCCTAATATCTATATGCGAAAAATTGCATATATTGTAATATCTAAAAAACAACAGAACAAAAAGAGATATTAAAAATTATTTTAATAACCTTTTGCTATATACAGAGTCTATAAAGATAAAGCAGGCTGTAAACAAAACCTATAAAATACCGCCTCAAAGCCAAGAACCACGACTTACACATAAAAACATGATCGATTCAGCACCTCCTATTCAAATGATCTTGCTCGCCACTATTTTGGTGAACAACTTCGTGCTGGCTCAATTTTTAGGCTTATGTCCTTTTATGGGGGTTTCAAAGAAATTAGAAACCGCTACTGGCATGTCTTTAGCTACTATTTTTGTATTAACACTGGCATCCTCGGCCAGCTGGATTGTTGATACGGCAGTGCTTATTCCTCTAGACATCACTTATTTGCGTATCCCCGCCTTTATTCTGATTATTGCGGTATTAGTACAGCTTATTGAGATGGCTATGCATAAGCACTACCCGCTGCTATACAATGTGCTGGGCATTTTCCTGCCACTGATCACCACCAACTGTGCGGTGCTCGGTGTGGCTATGATTGTCGCAACCAAAAACAACTATGGATTTATTGATGCAACGGTTTATGGCTTTGGAGCAGGCATTGGCTTTGGCCTAGTATTGGTGCTATTTGCCGCCATGCGTGAACGCTTAGAAGTGGCGGACGTACCGGAAGTATTTAAAGGCGCACCACTGTCTTTCATTACCGCAGGCCTAATGGCGCTCGCCTTCATGGGTTTTCAGGGTCTGGTGAGTATTTAATGCTCGATAGCTTGCTTGCCATACTCACCGCAGTCGCCCCTATTGCACTCATGTGCCTAGGCTTTGGCGCACTGCTCGGCTTTGCTGCAATCATATTCAAGATTGAAGGCAACCCCGTTGTCGACAATATCAATAATTTACTACCGCAAACCCAGTGTGGGCAATGCGGATACCCTGGCTGCAAACCCTACGCAGAAGCCATTGCTGCAGATGAAGCCGACATCAACCAGTGCCCCCCTGGCGGCGCAGACACGGTGCAAGCACTCGCCGACCTACTCGGTAAAGAAGTTAAAGAGCTAGACGCTGAAGAGCGCCCGCCATCAGTAGCGGTTATCCGCGAAGATGAATGCATCGGCTGCACACTGTGTATACAGGCCTGTCCCGTAGATGCCATTCTCGGCTCTGCCAAATTAATGCACACAGTCATTACCGATGAATGTACCGGCTGTGAACTCTGTGTGGAACCTTGCCCGGTAGATTGCATAGACATGGAGGCCATTGAGGCCACCGTGCAGTCGTGGAAGTGGCCCATGCCTGAATCTCGCGAAATTATTCCGCTGATCCAACTAAGTGTGCAGGCAGGGACGGGGAGTAACAATGTCTAGCGAAGCTCGCATACCGGTCTCCCCGGGCTTGTTTAAGTTTAATGGTGGCATTCATATGCCCATCAATAAAGACATGTCGGTGCAAACACCCTTGTCTGTGGCCAGTCTGCCCAAAGAATTAATACTGCCGCTACAACAACATATTGGTCAGGTGGCTGAAGCCATTGTTAGCGTCGGAGACCGTGTTCTTAAAGGCCAACAAATTGCCAAGGCCCCCTCCTATGTGAGCGCGCCAATACACGCCCCTACCTCTGGTTTTGTCACCCACATTGGTGACAAACCCGTGCCCCATTCTTCTGGTCTAGAAGCCCTGTGCGTGACCATAGACGTGGACGGCAAGGACGAATGGTGTGAGCTACAGCCTGTTGATGATTACACCCAGATGGATGCCATTAGCCTGCGCAATAAAGTGCGTGAGGCGGGTATAGTTGGTCTGGGCGGCGCCGCCTTCCCCAGCTCGGTGAAGCTAAACCCCGGGCCTAATCGCGAAGTTGAATTACTCGTCATTAACGGTGCCGAGTGCGAACCCTATATCACTTGCGATCAAACCTTGATGAGTGAGCGCGCCGAGGAAGTGATTGGCGGCATTAAAATCATCTTACAAACCTTAGGTGTGAACGAGTGCTGGATTGGCATTGAAGACACCATGCCCACCGCACTTAAGGGCTTGCAAAAAGCTATCCGCAACGCCGACGAAGAGCAGCGCATTCAGGTGAAGGTGGTTCCCACGATTTACCCCACGGGTGGTGAGAAACAATTGATTAAGGTTCTCACTGGCAAAGAGGTGCCCAGTAACGGCCTGCCCGCTGAAATAGGCATTGTATGCCACAACCCCGGCACAGCCGCAGCCATATATCGCGCTATAGTTAAGGGCGAGCCCCTCGTGACGCGCATATTGACAGTCACGGGCAACGGCGTTAAACAGCCTCGCAACCTAGAAGTGCTATTTGGTACGGCGATGAGCCACTTGATAGCCGAGGCTGGGGGCTACACCAACAATGTAGAACGCCTAGTGATGGGCGGCCCTATGATGGGTTTCTCCATGCACACCGATGAACTGCCTATTGTTAAAGCCACGAACTGTATTTTAGTTGGCGAACAGGGCGAGATCGCAGACCCGCCAGCCGCTGACCCCTGCATCCGCTGCGGCGATTGCGCCAACGCCTGTCCCGCTAACTTGCTACCTCAACAGTTATACTGGTACAGCAAAAGCCGACAATTCGAACAAGCCCAGGAAGACTACAACCTATTCGATTGTATCGAGTGTGGCTGCTGCTCGTTTGTTTGCCCCAGCAATATTCCCCTAGTGCAATATTATCGCTTTGCCAAAACAGAAATCCGCGGCGCAGAAGCCGACAAGCGCAAAGCCGACCACGCTCGCGGTCGCCACGAATTCCGCGAAGAGCGCATAGAGCGCGAACAGCGTGAAAAAGCTGAAAAGTTGCGTAAGAAAAAGGAAGAGCTGGAGCGAAAAAAGACCAGCAGTGCAAGCGATGCTGGCAAAGCCCCTGCACAAGACGCTATCGCCGCGGCCGTGGCGCGTGCAGCTGCACGCAAAGCCAAGTTGGCAGAAGAAGGCAAGGGGCCGAAAAACACCGAACAGCTCAATGATCAGCAGCAAGCACAAATAGACGCTAGCGATGCTCGCCAAGCAGATGCGGATAAACCCACAGACCCTAAAGCTATAGCCATTGCCAAGGCAAAGGCCAAAGCGGCGGCCGTGGCTGCTGCAAAAGCCAAGGCGAAAGCAGATAATAACCAACAAGAAAAAGCCGATGGCGCTGACGCCAAACAAGCAGCGATTGCCGCAGCTAAGGCTAAGGCTTTAGAGATCGCCAAGAAAAAAGCCCAACAAAAATCTGAGCCCGCAACAGATCCGCGTAAGGCTGCAATTGCTGCAGCCAAAGCCAAAGCACTTGCTAAGGCCAAAGAGAACTCTATGGCTACAGAACCACCAGCCACTGAAGAAACACCAAAACAAGCGGCTATTCGTGCAGCAAAAGAGCGCGCCTTAGAAAAAGCTAAACAGTCTCCTGCAGACGAGCCCGTACTTGACCCTAAAAAAGCGGCCGTCAAAGCAGCTCGTGAACGTGCACTGGCAAAAGCCCAAAAGGAACAAGACTAATGCGCTTCAAAACAGTCAGCAGCCCACACCGCATTAGCTCCAGCAGTATCAGTAAGGTGATGCTGAAAGTCCTTGCTGCCTTAGTACCCGGCATTATTACCGCTACTTATTTCTTTGGCTGGGGCGTGCTGAGCAATATTCTCATAGCCGTCCCCCTAGCACTTATCGCCGAAGCCAGTGTCTTGCTCATGCGCAAGCGCGCCTTAAAGCCCGCACTTAGCGACCTCAGCATCGTTGTTACTGCGGTTCTCTTGGCCATAGCAATACCCGCTGCATCCCCCTTGTGGATGATTGCTGTAGGTATTATCTTTGCCACGGTATTTGGCAAGCAGCTGTATGGAGGGCTGGGCTTTAACCCCTTTAACCCGGCCATGATCGGTTATGTTGTTTTATTGATTTCATTTCCAATACAAATGACGCAATGGCCTGCGGCAACCCCTATCAACAGTGCAGGAGCAATGAGCCTACTCGACACCCTAAGCTATGTGGCTGGAGGCAACCTGAAACTGGACATTGATGCCTATACAGGGGCCACAGCCCTAGACTTTACCAAAACCCAGCTCAGCCAAGCGCTGATGCTCAGTGAATTTTCCGACAACCCCGTCTACGGCAACCTTGGCGCTTACGCTTGGGAGTGGATAGCGGCTGCTTATGCCTTAGGCGGCATCTTATTAATTATTTTGCGCGTCATGCCCTGGCACGCCCCCGCCGCCATGCTAGCTAGCCTATTTATCATGGGGCAAATTTTTAACACCTATGATGCGGATAACTTCCCTGGCGGACTGTTTCACCTGTTCAGCGGCGGAGTCATGCTGGGCGCTTTTTTTATCATCACAGATCCCGTATCAGGTTGTACAAGTAATAGAGGACGCTTAATTTTTGGCGCACTCGCAGGCACCTTGATTTATGTAATTCGCACCTGGGGCGGCTACCCAGACGGCATTGCCTTTGCAGTACTACTCGCCAATATGTGCGCACCTATGATTGACTACTACAGTAAGCCACGTGTATTTGGGCGCAGAGATAAGGCTGAATAGCGTGGCTAAAAAGATCAATATTGACAAAAAGCCCATCGGTATAGCTGCAGCTCTACTCACGGCCTTTGCCATTCTGGGTATCGGATTAGTGGCTATCACTAAAGAGGTCACAGCTGAGCGAATTGCTGAGCAGCAGTTGCGTGCTTTGTTGAGCGGTTTGAATGA
>CAZBWS010000100.1:0-6726 GCA_964495705.1 uncultured Gammaproteobacteria bacterium | reverse complement strand
TCAAATCCCCCTTAATATCCCCAACACTCTCCAATCCAACCGCAATCCTTAACAGCCCATCTTCAATCCCCACCTCAGCCCTTTGCTCAGGCGTCAATCGGGAATGGGTCGTACTCGCCGGATGAGTAATCGTAGACTTCGCATCCCCCAAGTTAGCCGTAATAGACAACAACTGAGTATTATTCATCAGCTGCCAAGCACCTTCCTGCCCACCTTTAACGACAAAGGTCACGATACCGCCAAAGCCCTCTTGCTGTGTCTTAGCGAGTTCGTGCTGGGGGTGAGATTCAAGGCCTGGGTAGTAAACGCGCTCCACCTGTTCCTGCTGTTCCAGCCACGCGGCTAGTTCCATCGCACTGCGGCAATGGGCGTCCATACGAATTTTCAAGGTTTCTAAACCTTTGATAAACACCCAAGCATTGAAGGCGCTCATGGTCGGGCCTGCGGTGCGCAAAAAGCCCATCACCTCTTCGCCTACGAGCTGCTGGCTGCCCACTACTGCGCCGCCCAGGGCGCGACCTTGGCCGTCTAGGTATTTGGTTGCCGAGTGGATGACAATGTCGGCTCCCATCTCTAGGGGGCGCTGTAGTGCGGGTGTACAGAAGCAGTTATCGACCACTAACAGGCAATCGTGCTTATGAGCAATATCCGCTAGGGCGCGGACATCCACCACTTCGGTCATTGGGTTGGAGGGCGTTTCGACAAACAGCATTTTCGTCGCTGGGCTAATCGCCGCCTCCCAAGCCGCAAGGTCAGTTAGCTCTATGTGCTTAGTCACTAAGCCGCTGCGGCTGAGGTATTTATCAAATAGTACAGTCGTGGAGCCAAAAATGCTTTTCGAGGCAAGAATTTCATCACCCTGTTCTAGCAAGGCCAGGCAAGTAGCAAGAATGGCTGACATGCCTGAGGCAGTGGCCACACAGGCTTCGCCGCCTTCCATGGCGGCTAAGCGCTCCTGGAAAACCGATACGGTCGGGTTGGAGAAGCGGGAGTACACGCAGCCTTCGTCTTCACCCGCAAAGCGCGCAGCGGCGTGCTCGGCAGAATCGAATACAAAGCTAGAGGTCATAAAGATTGGCTCACCGTGTTCGCCATAGGCGGTGCGATCGTGCCCAGCACGTACCGCTTGGGTCTCTAGTTCGAATTGACTCCAGTCTTTGTTACTCATTTCACTACTCCAAAGTGCCATTATGCTTAAAACAAAAAACCCGCTTTATGCGACTTTCAGTCAAGCGGGTTTATTTGGTGTAAATGTTACTCCTGAAAGAGGTTTTTTACTAGCAGATAGTGCTAGAATCAGCGTCCATGTTTTATCTGATGGTCGCGGAGCCGACACCTTGAACCGATATTTATTAATAACTAGCTTTTTATGTCTTGCAGGCCTTTTTTCTACCGGTACTTGTCTATCTGCCGACCCGTCGACCCAGCTGAGTCAAGCCCAGAAACTAGCTACTCAGGGGCAACTCAAAGCCGCAAAAGATATTCTTAATCGTCTGATTAGCCAACACCCCCGCGCCCCCGAAGCCTACAACAACCTGGCCGCCGTCGAAGCTAGACAAGGCAATATGGATGCGGCACAAGCTTTATTAGAAAAAGCTCTGAGCACTAGTCCAAACCACTCTTTAAGCTATCAAAATCTAAACAAGATAAACCAGAGCATTGCACTACAAGCATATAAAAAATCTCTCGCGCTGAAAGCCCCTAAACAAACTGTACAGTTAACTTCAGCTAATAAATTCATACAACTAAGTGACTCCCCCAAGACACAAATAAAAGTAGTTGAGAAGCCAGTAGAAGTGATCAAGGAGGTCGTCAGAGAGGTGGAGGTAGAACGCATTGTAAAAGTCGCCGCCGACTGCCCTATAGTGGAAACCACAGCAGAGGCCACCAAGGCTTGTTCAGAGCCTGTCGATACGCAATACCCCAACCCCGTTGATACGGTTCTTGGCTGGGCTAAAGCGTGGTCTAACAAAGACGTCGTTAATTATATTAATTCCTATACCCGCGACTATAGCCATCGCAAAGACAAAAGCCATGTTGACTGGGTAACATTACGACGCCAGCGTCTCTCTGCACCAAAGTTTATTCGCGTTAATCTTAAACAACTATACGCGAAGCGCCTGAGTAATAAGTCTGCTAGTGTTCAATTTTTACAGCACTACCAATCCGACACCATCAACGACAGCATTAACAAAGTGTTGATCCTTGTGATTGAAGAAGGCCAGTGGAAAATACAACAAGAGCTATCATTACTATGATGTTGCGCGTTATAAGCTGTTTAGCTTTATTGGGCATTAGTGTGGCCGCATTTAGCTTCAGTGTTGACGACCCTGCCGAGCAAGCCAGTATGCAGGTGCTACGCAGCTTGGAACGCGGGGAGCTGCGCTCAGCACAAAGTCAGGCGCATCAACTTACTCAGGCATTCCCCAATTTTAAGCTGGGGCACTTATTACACGCCGATATTCTGTCGATTCGCCAAGGCAATAAGCCCAGTGACATTAAGCTTGCGAGTAATAACGAGTTTAGCCTTTCTAACCTTCGCGATGAGGCCGCTGCGCGCTGGCAGAGAGAGCTCTATCCTCCCCCTCAAAGCGGTTTACCCAGTAGCATTGCCAAATTATCTCCGCACCAAAACTGGGTCATCGTCAATGACTTAAGCCGATCGCGTATGTATGTATTTAAAAACAATTTAGGTGAGCCGCAACTCGTTGACGACCACTATATAGGCATGGGTAAGGCTGGCTATGACAAGCAATACGAAGGCGATCACCGCACACCCCTTGGTGTGTATAAAATAACAAGTTATATAGATGATAATAAATTGCCTGCACTCTACGGCGCAGGTGCTTACCCCTTAAACTATCCCAACCAATGGGATAAACTCAAGCGACGCACGGGGCACGGAATCTGGATTCACGGCGTACCTCCCGAACATTACAATCGCCCGCCTCAGTCCTCTGAAGGCTGTGTGACAATGAATAATGATGCCTTTGACAGCCTATCCGCATTTGCCAATAGCGGTAATGTAAGAGTCATCAACGTAGATAAACTAGATTGGCTTAGCCCTAGCCAGTGGAACTCACGTCAGCAAACACTATTGACCCAGATAGCACAGTGGCAGCAGGACTGGGAAAGCCTTGATACGGAGGCCTACTTAAAGCACTATGCGGACAGCTTTACCAGTGGCAGCAAGAACATTCAGCAATGGAAAGCCCATAAACGTCGCGTGAATAAACATAAAAGCTACATTAAGGTTGATACTGAAGCGGTTAGCATTTTTGAATATGCGGGGGAAAAAGAAGTGCTACAAGTTAACTTCACCCAAGACTATTCTAGCGACAATATATCAGGGCGTTCAAAAAAATCTCAGCTGTGGCAGGCTAGCGAAAATGGCTGGAAAATCATTTATGAAGGCGCAGCCATTTAATGTAATTTTTTAGCACCTACTGGACTTGCTGTAGGCTTTGAAAAATAATAACCCTGTACAAAATCCACCTTCAAGTCCTCTAATATATGCAAGGTTTCTTCGTCTTGAATAAACCCCGCAACAACTTTTTTCCCCATTACACTAGACAGCTCAATAATAGCCTTCACCAGTACTTGATTAACCCTGTTTTGGTTTAGTCCTTCCATCAAATTTCGACTGATTTTCAAATAGTCAAAATTGATCGCTTTTAAACGCCCGCTGGCATTTAAGCCAGTTCCAAAACCGTCGATTGCAATACGGCAGCCCATATTTCTTAAAACACTCACATTTTCCAATATTTTTTCAGGGCAATGTAGTAAAAAATTCTCAGGTACTTCAAAAATCAAACTGTGCATTGGCACACTTAACTCTTTAGCCTTTTTACTAAGGTATTGACCAAAACCATTATCTTCCAAGGCGCAACCAGCGAGGTTAATCGACAATGAAATACTGCGGCCTGTACTGTGAAAAACTGCAAGCTGCTCAAGAGCATTATCAACAACCCAATAGGTAATATCACAGGCCATACCAAAGCGCTCAGCCGACCCCATAAACGCCTGAGGGCTAATAAGCTCTTCATCCTCCCCGTCTTTTAGTCGCAACAGAACCTCAAATATCTCTTCTTCCGATTTATCTGCTGAGACAATAGGCTGGTAGTGTATCAGAAACTGATTGTGCGCCAACGCTTCACGCAAACGGTTTGACCAACCTGCATCTTCCCATAACTGTTTTCGCGCATGTTCGTTTTCTTGATAGAGTAAATAGCCATTTCGACCTTTGACCTTAGCTTGATGACAAGCCTTATCTGCTTGTTTAATTAACTGATCAACACTATGTGTAGAATCTTCAATTAAGGTAACCCCAATACTGCAATACACATTAAAGCTGCTTTCCCCTTCGGTAAACTGGTAGCCACGCATCAAATCTAATATTGACTCTGCTATTTTTACCGCCTCTTGTTGGCTGGCACCAATCGCTAATATAACAAACTCATCACCACCGAAGCGAGATACCACATCGTACTCACGCACGCGGTTTTGTAAAATATCAGCCACCTCAATCAACAGGCGATCTCCAGCAGAGTGTCCGAGTTTATCATTCACAGCTTTGAACTCATCTAAGTCCAAAAATAAAATTGCACTGCCGCGCTTAGTGTCATTAATCGTCAGTAACTCAGAAATAACTTGATCAGTAAAATAACGGCGATTGACTAATTGCGTTAATGAATCGTGATTAGCCAGCTCACGCAGCTCTTGGTCCCTTTCTCGGATAGCAACAATGGTGCTATTCAGTGCTTCACTAATTGCATTCACTTCTTTAATCCCACTGGGGTGCACTTTGACGCGCATATCCCCATGAGCTAGGCGATCTAAGGGACCCTGTAGGTCAGCTAATGGCTTAAACGTCCTTAATAGATATATGCGCCCCATGATTAATAAACCAATAAATACTAGGGCTATGATTAAACTGCCCTTAATAATATTAGTGACTAATAGCTGTTTATGCGGACCAAAATCCAAGCCCAAATCAATAAAACCAGCTAGCTCAGCTTCTTCTGCTTTTTTGCTGTTTAAGTGAAAGTCTAATAAGCCGTCCACAGATTGGTCAGAGTACATCCAAATAGGTGCTATTGCCCTCACCATATTATGGTCTGAAAAAATGCTGTGATTTACTTGTACAGTTTGCTTACCCTTGACCTGTGTCATCATTGCTTTCTCATCGGCAAGCAATGGGGGCAATTGAAGATTTTGATACCGGGCTCCACGTTGATATTCGCCCAATACCTTTAGGCCATCAGCGCGATAATAGCGCACGTAATCTAGCTCAGGAAAATTTTGTATTTGCGCTTGAATGCGTTCAAATTGTATAGCGTTTTGAGAATAGTAAAGGGGCGCGCCAATCTCGTCCAGCGTATGCATCCAGCGCTTGGCTTGGTCTTCGAAGTTGTCTTCCATGACGACCATAGAATTCCACCACAAACAAATAACCGCCATAGTGTAGACAAATCCACCCCAGAGAAAGTGCAATAACAATACACTAGACACCAAGCTACCTTCACGGCGACGAGATGAAAATGGTGAGCGTCTAACTAGCTCGTTAAAACGATACTTTATTCTGGCTAACACATCCCTCCCCTTGCTGCTGTTACTGGCTTTGAACAAGCCGGTAACAACGCCCTTTAACAACAGTTCTTAGAATGACTGTTTTATATTTTTGCTGCTTTAAAGCCTAAGTTTTCTATTATTTAAATGTTTATGCTCCATATTTGATTAACATCTATAGAATAAATATAGCTTATCAGCAGGGAAATAAGCCCATAACCCTGCCTTCACACCTAATAATCCGCTTTTTTGTATTTATTGGCTACTCCAATATAAGCTATTTTTCTAGCTATGCAAATTGTAATAGTTAGCTGTTTACATTTTTAGCTAACCAGTTCTGGAGATCTAGCCATAAATCTTGCTGCTGCTGCTTGCTCGGCATAATCCCTGCATGGGGTAACTCTAGTGTTAATACAGGGATATAGCGATCCTTAGCGCCATAGCGCCCCAAGGAGCCTGGGTAGGTACCCAATAGCCTTAAATTCAAAATACCTATTTTCTTAGGTGGAGCAAGGCGCTCAGGCTGGGGTGAATCAAAGTCTAAAATCCCATAGGGAGCATGCACAGCAATGATAATATTGGGCTGCCAACTCTTAATCATTTGACTAATCCAGCGCGTCTCTACCTCACTCTCTGCTTGAGGCCCCGGGTTTCTGCGCTTATCTGAACGCGTTTTATCACGCCAATATAGGTGGGCTTTTTCTTTCCAGTCGTCAGTATTGAAGTTGCGATTTAGATCTACTCCATTAGCATTCATTCTTTGCGCACGCTTAAATGACAACAGCCCATCAGGATTACTCATCGGCAATAAGCGCCAATGATTTGCATACGCTTCATCGTCATCTAAGTTTTCCATCCAGCGAAACAGCAAGCTAAAAGAAGAGTACTCATCCCCATGGATTCCTCCCACAACTAATACTTTAGCTAGCTCTTTTTGTTCTCTTGCATAGTCTTTATAAACCAATGGACGTCCATCAGTACTGTATTCCCCTCCATGTACAAGCTCATGAGACAAGCAACCTTTTACCGAAACACTACCTAACTTTTCACCAATTTCTTCACATAGTTTGCGTACTTCGATCGTTTGTTGTGCAGTATTGATATCAACTTTCGTAGATGGCTCTTCAATATCAACAAGCGCAGGTTCTACAGATTCAG
>CAZBWS010000099.1:0-6766 GCA_964495705.1 uncultured Gammaproteobacteria bacterium | reverse complement strand
AGGCGAATTGCTTGACTGTTAAGATTGTTTGATTGTTGGTCATAATAACAATCAGCGAGCGCTTACGCTGCAGGCTGAGGAGTTGCTGTGCGGCACCAATGTAGTCGGCGGCGTCTAAACTGGATTGTAGGTCGTAAGTTTGGTTGAGTAAGTGGTTGACGATATGTACGCCCTTTTGCGGGGGCGACCACTTTGCTTGTGTGCTGTCAGCGCCAGCAAAGCTTAAGAAGCCCGCGGAGTCTCCTTGACGAATGCTGACGTAGGCAAGCAATAGCATAGCGTTTAAGGCTTGATCTAAATGTGCTTGGCCGTCTTCCATGTGGCGCATGCGCCTCCCACAATCAACTAAGAAGACAATTTGTTGGTCGCGTTCATCTTGATATTCGCGGGAGATAAGTTTGCGATGGCGAGAACTGGCTTTCCAGTTCACTTGTTTGAGTGTGTCACCCACACGGTATTCGCGTAGCTGATGAAAGTCCTGACCTTCGCCTCGGCGCTGGCGGCGGCGCACGCCCATTTGGCTAAGACGGTTGTCGGTGGCAAGCAGGGCGTAGTGAGCAATTTCTGCAAAGTTAGGGTAGACCTTGATCTGCTGTTCTTGGCTAATAAACAGCTTGCGCTGCCATAGGCGCAGGGGAGAGTTGAGCAATAAGTCGATGCCTGTGAAGCAGTCGTCACCACGCTGCAAGGGTTTCACTTTATACTGAATTTCTGCTTGGTGTTTACTCGGCAGTATGAGCTTGTGGGGCTGACCCTGTACCTCAAAGTTGGCGGGGTGGTGGTCAAACAGCTGCATGCTAACCGTACTGCTGTGCTGGTGGCGCAGCTTTAAGGTGACGGTGCTCCAACTGTTGATGGGTAAATTGCTACTTACTTCGCGCTGAAATTGAAAGCGTCGCCATTGACGCAGCCATACCCAGTCCACAATCAGTGCCGTAGTCAACACATACATGACTACGCTCCAAAAATATTTGAGCACAGGCTGAAAGACCGAGCCTATGCCGAGGCAGAGCCACAGCAGTAACAGTCCGATAGTGAGTGAGCTAGGTTTCATGAATAGTGCATTCTGCCTTAAACCCGTGGAGCTTCGATATTGGCCAAAATATCTGCCAGTACTTGGTCAGTACTATAGCCTTCGATTTCATAATCAGCGGTGAGGCTGAGGCGGTGGCGCAAGACCGCGGGAGCAATACTTTTGACATCATCTGGGGTGACAAAATGGTTGCCCGCTAGTAGTGCCTGAGCGCGTGCTGCGCGCAGTAAAGAAATAGAACCACGAGGGCCAGCGCCTATTTCGATGCCGCTCCAGCTGCGGGTGGCACGAGCAATACGCACGGCGTAGTCGACAATTTGCTCATCCATTTCGAGCGTAGAGGCAATTTGTTGTAGTTCGGTTATGCGTTGCGGGCTGAGCACCGTTTCTACGCGAGAGACATCCAGCTTGTCGCCTACACTGCTTCCAGCAACTTGTTGCACCATTTGCAATTCTTCCTGTTCGCTGGGGTAGTTGATCTTTACATTTAGCAAAAAGCGATCTAGCTGGGCTTCGGGCAAGGGGTAAGTGCCCTCTTGCTCAATGGGGTTTTGGGTGGCGAGGGTTAAGAAGGGTTGATCTAAGCCATAGCTTTCCCCTTCAATGGTCACTTGCTGCTCTTGCATGACTTCCAGTAGGGCAGATTGTGTTTTTGCAGGTGCGCGATTTATTTCGTCAGCGAGTAGAAAGTTACAGAATACAGGGCCGCGGCGCACGCTCCACTCTTGGCTCTTCATGTCGAACATGCTGTGCCCAGTAACGTCTGAAGGCATCAGGTCTGGGGTGAATTGCACGCGGCTAAACTCGCCGCCAATGGCCTGCGCTAGTGCACGTACTAACAGAGTTTTGCCCAAGCCCGGCACACCTTCAATCAACGCATGCCCCGAGGCGATTAGGCAGATTAAAGTTTGGTCAATGACATCGCGCTGGCCAATCATGGCTTTGCCGATTTGCTCGCGCAGTGTTTGCAGGTCGCGGTGAGCGTTTTGAATAGTGTCGACACTCATAGTTCTTGTCCTATTTGCTGTAGTAAGTCGCTGATTAGAATAAAGTCGCGCTCATTGCGCCAGTCGGCGTAGAGTGCTTGGTGAATTTGGGCCGCGCTGAGCCATAGTGCTTCGCTGAGATATTGGCACTGTTCTTCAGGCGCTAGTGCGCCGATATAAGGGTGCTTGGATTGCACCGCGTGTATGATGTGTTCGCGATTATTGTTGAGTAATAGTTGGGCTTTATCTTGTTGCCAGTGGTAGCGTGCGCCCATGCGGATATGCTCCATTAGGTTGCGACGCGGCGGGTCCAACTGGCCTTTTAGTGGGCCAAATTGATTGCGTTGCCACCACAGCCAAAACAGCAGCAAGGCGATAAAGCTAATACAGGTGAGTTGCGCACGGCTCCATAGCAGTTGGTGTAGGGGCAGGGCGTCAATGCTATACAGCAACCAAGTTTTATCCCGTTGCGCTAATAGATTCCAGAGCAGATAGGCATGGTCGGCCTGCTCTATATTGCTCAGCTGTAGGTCCAGAGAGTTGGCGAGGCTGGCTTGCACGCTGTGCTTGAGAAACTGACTGTCGCTAAATACGGTTAACCAGCCATCGCCAATTGGAATGTCGAGCATGTGGATGCGGTCTTTTGCCCCCGCTGAATAGCTGGCAATATTGTCTACATCCACTAGGCTACGATTGCTGTTAAACAGCACTTCAACAGATTCGCCATTATCTAAGGCGATAGTGACGGGCTCGTTTAACAGGGTGCCGAGCAGGTTTTTGGCAAGTTTTCCGAAGGGGTCTTTACTGCGACGATCTTTATTGTTCTTCTGGGTTTCGCTGTCCACTTCTTCGCTGTCGTCCTTGTTTAGGCTGCTAGCTTCAACTAGGCGAATATTTAAATGGTCGAGTAAGCGATTGCCGCTTTGCCCACTGTCTTCGTTCCAAAAGCGGTTTGCCGAGGTAATTAGCTGGCCACCGTTGGCTATCCATGCAAGTAGGGCTTCTTGGCGTTGTGTGTTGAGACTGGAGCCAATATCGTTAACCAGTAGGGTGTCGTTGCTGCTGGGTAGGTCGATTAGATGTTTGCGCCCACTGGTGCTTTCTACCGCAATACCTACATCGCGCAAAAATAATTCAGCAGCGTAGAAGGGGTTCTTGCGTGCGGTTTTGTCCATGCCGCTACGGCGCTCTTTTTCAATCAGTTCAAAATTTTTAAAGAACCAACTTAGCCACAAGGCTAGAGCAATGACTAGGATGCCACCAATTAATAGGCCTGAACGCTGCTTGCTCATTGGCTTTGTCCTGGGTCTTGTTGAGCATAGTACTGTGGCCATTGTTGGCATAAGGCTTTCAGCTCGCCTGCTTGAGGATGCTCATGGGCATAGGCCAGCAGCAACCATTGACGAGTCAGCCTAGTAAAGAAAATAGACTCTGGGTCAGGACGTTGTTGGCGCACCAGCCGCTGACACTCTCCCTCGGTGGCGGACTCGGGGATGTCGAGCTGATGCAGGTGAATGAGTTGTATCAAGCTTGCGCGATAGAGCAAGGCTAATGCTGCGCGCCACTGTTGCTGTTGGATGAGCTTTTCAGCTTCGCCAATCACATCTGCTGGCAGGCTATCCGCATTGACTTCTAAGCCAAACAGGGTGCTGGGCAGAGGTGGGCGCTTTATTTGACTGGGCTTGAATTGTGGCAGCCCCAGCCAATCTAGCCAATGGGTGAAGCGCCAGATTAAATAGGCACAGAGCAAACCCAAGCTAATCCACAGCAGGGCTTTAAAGACATTGGCAATCAGAGGCGAGGCATCACCTATCCATTGTGCGCCATCAAACAGGGACTCAAAGAAGGCTTTGATTTTCTCTAACCACTCCGCGTCTATCTCTTCGGCTTCTTTTTGCTTGGGCTGCCAAGTTTCATAGTACTCAATTTTACCAAAGGGTTCGCGTTGCATAACCTCTTTAATACTGGCTTTGGCGCTGGCTTTGTCTATGGCGTGACCAGGTGTTGAATAGCTGGTGCTGAAAAGCGCGCTAGCGGTCAATAGACTGGTGGCCATAACACTTAAAAGTGACTTGCCCTGCTGAGCCTTTTGGCGCTGACTGAGCTTTTTAAAACTTAGCTCTATATCCCAGGCCTCTAGTTCCGTGCGTCGTGTGAGGTATAGGGCAAAGCCCGCCGCAACATAAAAGGGGGCGATTAATGAAATGCCAATAAAGTAACTAATGTTAGCTAGGTACTGCAAGGGCAGGTTGTTGCCCTCTAAAAAGTCGGCCCAGTCGAAGAAGTCTTGTTCTTCGGGTATCAATATAAGAAGGGCGGCAAACAGGGAAAGGTACAGAGTGGTTTCCAAGTGCACGCTAACAATGGTTAGCCACTGACTAACATTGCGCTGGTTGTGATGCAGCACCTCTAGGCGCTTGCTGCGGCGCTGGCCTTTGAGCTGTTCTAGCATGGCGACGGGTTGATTAAAGCTGCGCGCTAGGGATAGGCGGCGAAAACTTAGACTCTGCCATAGCTGGGGCTTGATAATGGGCCAAAGTTGCTTGCGGATGTGCTGGAAAGAGGGGTATTCGCCAAATAAACTTTGGCTGAGATAATACAGGACAGCTTGTTCAAATAGGGGTTTTAACCACCACACAATAAACACCGACCAATAGGTTGAGTGGGGCAGCGCTACACTGGCCAGTATAAATACAGGCAGGGCGAGCAATAGCCACAGCCCCCACAGAGGCAGGAACCACTGCCTGGCCATGGTGAAGCCGAGATCGACTGCTTCCCAGGTCTTGCGCGGGCGCAGCTTGGTCGTCATGCGCTGTATATTCATTGCGCAGCCTCTAGGTGCTGATCAAAGCCGCGGCCGGCAAAACTCAAATACAGAATAACGAGTAGCCAGAGGATGGCTGCGACTGTGTATTTGGCTGCAATAGGAGCGGCACTGGGCGACCAAAAGGCTTCAATGAAAGCGGCAATAAACGTCATAAAACCTGCGCCGAGGACCAGTTGAATGCTGTCGCGGCCACCGAGTTTGAGCGCTTCTATACGGCTGTAGCGCCCCGGCGCTATCAAAGGTTGAGCAATTCGCAGACCCGCAGCGCCACTGACCGCAATCGCAGTTAGCTCAAAGGAGCCGTGGCCGCTGACGAAGGGCCAAAAGGTGTCGGTAAAGCCAAGCTGGCTGAGGTGGCCGGCAACACCGCCAATCACCACACCGTTATATATAAGTATGAATACTGTACCGATCCCCGCCAACAAGCCCATGGCAAAGGTGCGAAAGTCGATGGAGATATTGTTCATGATGTAATAGCCCAGCATCATCACCCGCGACTCGGTTTGCTGCTCGGCGTCGCGACCAATATGTTTATTGGCGGGGTCGTACATATACTCCATGGTAAATATTTGGTGGTCCGGCATGATGCTATAGATAACTTCGTTATCGAAGTAGCAAGCCAAACCAAAGCCTACTGCAGGTAAATAAAAGAGTGCGGCGGCTAGCCAAAAATGACGTGCGTGGCGGCGCAGCTGGCAGGGGAAGGTGATCCACAGAAATGCCAGTAGCCGCCACAGGATCGAGCCTTGCTGGTGATAGAGTTGTTGGTGGCCCTGCAGTACGCGCTGATGTAATGCATTAATTAAATGTGGGCTGTAGTGGCGCTGTTTGGCAACGGCGTAGTGCTGGCAGATACGTCGATACAGGGCTGGCAGCTCATAGCGCTGCTGGACACTGAGCTTACTATGCTTGTCAGCTATATCGGTACACAATTGGTCGTAGCGCTGCCAGCTGTCTTGGTAGTGTTGTTCAAAGGCGAGCTGTTTCACTTGTGCTGCTCCGTGCCGTGGGCAATCCAATTGGCATAGCGCAATAGCGGCTCTGCGGGGTTATCTGCATACTGCTCTGCGCTGTCTGTATAGTCTTGCAGGAGCAGAGCGAGTTCTTGTCTGCGCTCTGGAGATAGGCCTTCCGCGCGCTCGGCAAAATCTAAAATAGCACGCTGCTCGCCTAGCTGTAGAGGGGATGGCAAAGGTAGAGCAGGGCGTGGTGGAATTTTATACTCATGGCTTGCGCTAGGTCGATAAATAACCAGCGTGCCTGCTGCCATGTCCCCTAGGCGTTTGAAGTCGCGGCTGTAAAGCATTGAGAGTAGGCCAAAGCCATACATCATGGGCAAGAAGTCGGCCACCAATAAGAAGTTGCGCAGTGAAGAGGCCTGCCAGCTAATGGGGGTGCCGTCATCGTGAACCACCTGCAGATCAAATATCTTTTTCCCTGGCGTCGCCCCGCGATAGACCTCAAAGATGACAGGGTAGAACCACTCAATTAAGAAAGCCCCGATCAGCATAAAGCCCACCCCCGCAGTGCCAAATAACAGCAACACTAAACCGAGGCACATGTTTAAGGCCATGCGAATAAGCACGTCTATTATCCATGCACAGGCACGCACCACAGGGCCAGCTACATGTAGCTGCAGCTCGATCCCTTCGGGGGTTTCAAAGGCGCGGGTGGTGTCTAGCAAGTGCGTCCTGTTAAAGGGCTTTTTCCTTGCATGGGCTTTACTTGAAACCAATTAGCTTGGGAGGCGTTCACGAAATGTCCCTGTGTTGAGATTATTTAGTGGGCCATTGTGAAGCTAGTGATTTCAATAAACAAGTTTTTGCCACACAATGCGCCTTGTCACATTTTTATAACAAAATCGTCATATTGTAATATTTGTGACATATTGAGCCTATAATATGCGCCGCATTATGCAAT
>CAZBWS010000098.1:0-7145 GCA_964495705.1 uncultured Gammaproteobacteria bacterium | reverse complement strand
CCCAACCCGGGAACAAACATGCCCAATGTGGATAAGCTCATAGAGCAGCTTGCAGCGAGTTTCATAAAGAAAGGCTATCGCTTGGCCGTAGCCGAGTCTTGTACAGGTGGCTTGCTATCAGCTCATTGCACTTCTATAGCTGGTAGCTCCGCATGGTTTGATCGAGCTTGGTTGCCGTACAGCAATGACGCCAAAGAACAGATGCTGGATGTGCCCGTGCAGTTGATGATAGAGCAGGGCGCAGTTTCGCTGGCGGTGACTGAGGCGATGGCTTTGGGTTGCTTGGAAAAATCATCGGCGAATGTAAGTGTTGCGATGAGTGGGGTTGCAGGCCCTGGCGGCGGCAGTGTGGAGAAGCCTGTGGGGACGGTTTGTTTTGCTGTTGCACAGACTCATAAAGGTGTAATCTCTGTGCAGAAAAAATTTAAGGGTAATCGCCAAGACATTCGTCAACTGGCAGTATTACAATCACTGACTATGCTGATAACGGCATTACAATAAAACAGTCGAGAATAGACTAGGGGACATGATGAAAAAATTACTAATTACTACCGCAGTTTTAACCAGTGCTTCATTTTCGGGTTTAGCGCTGGCTGCTGATATGGCTGAAATTCAAAATGAAATAAAAGGTTATGAGCAGTCTCGAGCCGATGCGCAAGCAGAGATAGAACGGCTGAAGGTTAAGCTTGAGAAAGCGACAAATGCTGTGAGCCAGAATGAGACGAAGGTGAGAGAAATTCAAACTAAGCTGAATGCGGCTAAATAGACGCTTTTAGTGAAATGAGAACTTTATTGCACAAAAGTTCTCAAAAGTTCTCTTTTTTGCTTGTTTAAGTAACTTTTGCATGTAACAATGCCTTTATTGTTGGTTTTTGAGAGAACTTTATGAATTAAAGTTCTCGTTTATAAAGTTTTAGAGGAGTCACTACGATGGACGACGGTCGCAAAAAAGCCCTAGCAGCAGCACTAGGCCAAATAGAACGCCAATTTGGTAAAGGTTCGGTCATGCGCTTGGGGGATACTGCCAATGTTCGCAACATTGATGTGATTTCTACTGGGTCATTGGGTTTAGATGTGGCCCTTGGGATTGGCGGTTTACCTAAGGGGCGTGTGGTAGAAATTTATGGTCCTGAGTCTTCCGGTAAGACGACGATGACCCTGCAAACGATTGCTCAATGCCAAAAAAGTGGCGGCACAGCTGCATTTATCGATGCTGAGCATGCACTAGACCCCGTATATGCGGAGAAACTGGGTGTTAATATCGATGATTTGCTGGTTTCTCAGCCTGACACTGGTGAGCAGGCACTAGAGATTGCGGATATGCTGGTGCGCTCTGCTGCAGTAGATTTGATTGTGATTGACTCGGTTGCGGCCTTAACACCTAAAGCTGAAATTGAAGGCGATATGGGTGACTCGCATATGGGCTTACAAGCCCGCTTGATGTCTCAAGCGTTGCGTAAATTGACGGCCAATATTAAGCGCACCAATACGACTGTGATCTTTATTAACCAAATTCGTATGAAAATTGGTGTGATGTTTGGCTCGCCTGAAACCACAACGGGTGGTAATGCGCTGAAATTCTACGCCTCTGTGCGCTTAGACATCCGCCGTATTGGCGCGGTGAAAAAGGGCGATGAGATTTTAGGCAACGAGACGAAAGTTAAAGTTGTTAAAAATAAAATGGCGCCACCATTTAAAGAAACTCGTTTCGAAATACTCTATGGCGAAGGGGTTTCTAAGCAGGGCGAACTGCTTGATCATGGTGTTGAGCATGGACTGGTAGATAAAGCGGGTGCTTGGTATAGCTGTCAAGGCGAGCGTATTGGTCAAGGTAAAGACAATGCGCGAAACTATTTAAAGGAGCACCCAGAAATGGCTGACTCTATCGATAAAGCCTTGCGTGATATTTTATTAGTTAAGACGACAGCGACGGAAGAAGCTGATGAAGGCTTGCAGTCTGAGGCTGAGATCTAGCTAGTAGTATGACTTTTGCTCGGTCTTTGACGGGGATAAAACGTTTACAGGACGCGGACGCTTTAAGCGTCCGCGTTGCTGCTATGGATATGCTGTCTAGGCGAGAGTACTCGCAGTGCGAATTGGTCTTTAAGTTGCAAGACAAGGGGGCTGACGCTGTTATGGCTGAGTCGGCTGTACAAGAACTGGCGGAGCAAAACCTGCAATCTGATTTGCGTTTTGCCGAAATGCTGGTGAATTCAAGCCTTCATAAAGGGCGAGGCCCTTTGCGTTTGGAGCAAGACATGGAGGAACATGAGATTCCTGCCAACCTGTTTTTACCCCTATTAGACGCAATTAATGTAGATTGGTTAGCATTAGCCAAGCAAGTCTATGAAAAGAAGTATGGAGATTCTTGTGTGGATGACTACAATGAGCGCGCAAAACGCATGCGCTTCTTGCAGGGGCGTGGATTTAACACCAGTCAGATCAAATCAACTATTCGTTGATTGCTTGAATAAGGTATTCTATAGGCTGGGTGTATTTAGAATAAGTTTGAGTTAAATAATGACTAGTAGTGCAGATATAAGAAAACAGTTCTTAGATTTTTATACAAGCAAGGGACACACCGAAGTGGCGTCAAGCTCTCTGGTGCCTACTGGCGACGATACTTTATTGTTTACTAATGCGGGAATGGTGCCTTTTAAGGATGTTTTTTTAGGCAAAGAACACCGAGATTATTCACGCGCAACCAGTTCTCAGCGCTGTGTTCGCGCGGGCGGAAAGCACAATGACCTGGAAAATGTTGGCTATACTGCGCGCCACCATACCTTCTTTGAAATGTTGGGCAATTTTAGCTTTGGCGATTATTTCAAAGAAGATGCCATTCAGTATGCTTGGGAATTCTTGACCGAAGTACTTGCACTTCCTAAAGAAAAACTTTGGATTACCGTGTTTGAAGAAGACCAAGAAGCAGAGGATATTTGGCTGAATAAAATCGGCGTTTCTTCTGAGCGCTTTTCTCGTATTGGCGCCAAGGATAATTTTTGGCAAATGGGCGACACGGGACCTTGTGGCCCCTGTACAGAAATTTTTTACGACCACGGTGAGCAGATTTGGGGCGGCCCTCCTGGTACGCCTGAGGAAGACGGTGATCGCTATATCGAGATTTGGAACCTTGTGTTCATGCAATACAACCGCTCTAAGGACGGGGTATTAAACCCTCTACCTAAACCGTCGGTGGATACAGGGATGGGTTTAGAGCGACTAGCCGCTATTTTGCAAAATGTGCACAGTAACTATGAAATCGACCTGTTCCAAAATCTGATTGCCGCTGCGCGCAATGCGGTGGGAATTGATGAAGAAGATAATAGCTCTTTGCGTGTGATTGCCGATCATATTCGTTCCTGTGCATTTTTGGTGGTTGATGGTGTCCTGCCTTCTAATGAAGGTCGCGGCTATGTACTGCGCCGCATTATTCGCAGGGCTTGCCGTCACGGTTATAAGCTAGGCCAAAATCAAGCCTTCTTTTATCAGCTTGTGGACGAGCTGGTTGCGCAGATGGGCGCGGCTTACCCTGAACTGACAGCCGCCAAAGACTTGGTTAAGCAGGTGCTGAAAAAAGAAGAAGAGCGCTTCGCAGAAACGCTGTCGCAGGGTATGGGTATTTTGAATGCCGTGATAACAGACCTTAAGGGGGCATTTATTCCTGGTGAAGTGGTTTTTCAGCTATACGATACCTATGGTTTCCCCGTTGACTTAACCGCCGATATTGCTCGTGAGCATAAGTTAGATATCGACCGTGATGGCTATGAGCGATGCATGGAGGAACAGCGTGCCAGGGCGCGTGCGGCGAGTAACTTCGCTGCAGACTTGAGTGACCGTGTTGACTTGGATGTTGAGTCTGAATTTACTGGCTATGACACCTTAAATGATAACTCAGTTGTGACGGCTATCTTAAAATCTGGCGCTATTGCGGATACCTTGTCTGCGGGCGACGAAGGTATGGTTGTTTTAGAGAATACTCCTTTTTATGCGGAGTCAGGTGGCCAGGCCGGCGATCGTGGAGTGTTGGTGAGTGAGGGGGTTCGCTTACGAGTGACAGATACCCAAAAGCAAGGTGGAGCGATTGTACACATCGGGCACTTAGAGTGTGGTTCAGTGGTGGTGGGAGACTCCTTGCTAGCTGAAGTGGATATGCATAAGCGTGTAGCAACCGAGTTAAATCATTCTGCCACACATTTGATGCATTGGGCCCTGCGTGAAGTCCTGGGGGAGCATGTACAGCAAAAAGGTTCTTCAGTTAACGAAGACAATCTACGCTTTGATTTTTCACATTTTGAAGCTGTCACATCTAGCCAGTTATTAGAAGTCGAACGCTTAGTTAATGGGGAGGTGCGAAAAAATCTCCCTACTCAATCGCGGATAATGGATGTTGATTCGGCTAAACAAGCTGGAGCGATGGCCTTGTTTGGTGAAAAGTATGGTGATGAAGTCCGTGTGTTAAATATTGGTGAACACTCCGTTGAACTGTGCGGCGGCACACATGTGGATCGCTCTGGTGATATTGCCTTGTTTAAAATTGTCAGCGAGGGCGGAGTTGCCTCTGGTGTGCGTCGAATAGAAGCGATTACTGGCGAAGCAGCAGCACAATGGGTTGAACAGTCGGAATTACAATTGGCGCGTATTTCTTCTGCTTTAAAAGCAGATCGTACGGCTATCAGCGATAAAGTGTTACAGCTGCTTGATAAAAATAAGCAATTAGAGAAAGAGCTGGAGAAATTAAAGTCTAAACTAGCTTCACAAGCGGGAGGTGATCTAAGCGCTCAAGCGGTGAATATTGAAGGCATTAATGTCTTAGCAGCCCAGCTTGAGGGCGCAGACACTAAAATTCTTCGCTCTACCTTAGACCAGTTGAAAGACAAGTTAGGTGCTGCAGCCATTATTTTAGCGGCAGTTGAAGGTGATAAGGTGCGTTTAGTGGCAGGAGTCAGCAAGGCAGAAACTAAGCGCATTAAAGCAGGGGAGCTTGTTAATCATGTTGCTACCCAGGTAGGTGGTAAAGGTGGCGGTCGCCCTGACATGGCTCAAGCTGGCGGGTCTGATCCTGAAGCTCTGCCATCAGCACTCGCTTCGGTAGAAAGCTGGGTGAAAGGGCAGTTAGGCGTTTAAGTTACTTTTCTATTTTGCTTTTTATCAATGGGCACCTAAGGTGCCCATTTTTATATCTGTTAAGGTCTAACAAGCATTTTCTAAAAAAACACGTATAATTCCGAGCCTACAAAATCACTTGATGCAAAAGTGGGAATATAACGTGGCATTACTTGTTCAAAAATATGGCGGCACTTCAGTGGGAAGTGTTGAACGAATACAGCATGTAGCTGATAAAATCATTGCTATGCGGAAGCAGGGTCACGATATTGTGGTTGCCGTTTCTGCTATGAGTGGTGAGACCAATCGCTTAATTGGAATGGCTAAGGAAATGCAGGCTAGGCCTAGCCCGAGAGAGATGGATGTCTTAGTTTCAACAGGGGAGCAGGTGACTATTGCACTATTGGCGATGGCACTTGAAGAACGCGGTCAGGCAGCACGCTCTTATACGGGTTGGCAAGTGCGTATGCATACTGATAGCACCCACACTAAAGCCCGCATTGAAAATATTGATGGTGATAAAATTCACGCTGATTTAGCCCAAGGCAAGGTCGTTGTTGTTGCAGGCTTTCAAGGCGCAGACCAAGATAACAATATTACAACCTTGGGTCGTGGCGGCTCAGATACAACGGCTGTGGCTTTGGCTGCTGCTTTAAAAGCAGACGAGTGCCAAATTTATACTGATGTAGACGGAGTTTATACAACAGACCCACGCGTTGAGCCCAATGCGCGCCGCTTAGATAAGATCACCTTTGAAGAAATGCTTGAGATGGCAAGCTTAGGTTCGAAGATATTGCAGATTCGCTCAGTTGAGTTTGCAGGAAAATATAATGTTCCACTACGTGTACTCTCTACCTTTACCGACGGAGAGGGCACATTAATTAGTCTTGATGAGGACGGACAGATGGAAAGTGCACTGATTTCAGGTATCGCATTTAATCGCGATGAAGCGCAACTTACAATTTCAGGTGTACCCGACCACCCAGGTATTGCTGCAAATATATTGACCCCAATTTCTGATGCGAATATCGAAGTTGATATGATTGTGCAAAATGTGGGTGGTGAAGGCCTGACGGATTTTACCTTTACAGTACACCGCAATGATTTTGAAAAGACCGAAGAAGTGCTCAATAGCATAGCGAAGGATATAGGGGCTAAGCAGGTTGTTGGAGACCAGCAGATAGTTAAAGTGTCTATGGTGGGTGTGGGTATGCGCTCACATGCAGGTGTGGCTAGCAAGATGTTTAAAATACTGGCTGATGAAAACATAAATATACGCATGATATCTACTTCTGAAATTAAGGTATCTGTTGTGATTGATGAAAAATATCTAGAGTTGGCGGTGCGTGCCTTACATTCAGGTTTGGGTTTAGAAAATGACCCAGAAGGGTTACAATAACTTTACATGCTATTTTTGATGCTCTGGCTTGGTGGCCTAGAGAGCTTTTAAAACATTGAAACCGGCATGATGATAAAGGACTGTTACGCGAGGAGTGACAGAGCTTTAGGTGATTAAATAGGATTTAGAGGATAATAAAATGTTAATTTTAACTCGACGTGTCGGTGAGACATTGATGATTGGTGATGATGTAACAGTTACTGTTTTAGGTGTTAAAGGTAATCAAGTACGTATTGGTGTAAATGCGCCCAAAGAAATCGCAGTGCATCGTGAAGAAATTTACGAGCGCATTAAGCGTGAACAAGACGGTACAGCAGCAGTCGTTGAGGCTGTAGATGCAGGTGAAGAAATTTCTGTAGTGATTCAACAGGATAATATCGGCAATCGCTAAAATATTTTAAAAATATTTAAGTTTTTTGCATAGACGGCCTTCCATGGGCCGTCTATTTGTATATAATCCCACCTCCTGTTTTTAACAGGTAAAACAAAACGGAGAAGTGGCTGAGTGGCTGAAGGCGCGCCCCTGCTAAGGGTGTATATGGGTAACTGTATCGAGGGTTCGAATCCCTCTTTCTCCGCCATATTTTTAAAAGCCCCTAACTATTCAAGTAGTTAGGGGCTTTTTTGTATGTGTAAACCATTG
>CAZBWS010000097.1:0-7198 GCA_964495705.1 uncultured Gammaproteobacteria bacterium | reverse complement strand
CCTAAAACGGCACCTCATCATCAAAATCACTCGGCTCTGGATAACTAGGCTCTTCCTGATTCATCCCGTCATCGCCGCCTTCCGCCTTCTGCACCCGCCAAGCTTGCAAGCTCACAAAGCACTTCTCTGGCTTGCCATTGCCCGACCACAAACGCCCAGACAGATTAAACTGTGCTTTTATTGCATCGCCTACGGCAAAGTTATCCATCAAGGCACATTTGTCCTTGATCAACTCTAGGGGCAAGTAGTTGGGGTAGGCGGGGTTTTCATCATCTCCGGTGACTTTGATAACAAACTCTCTTTTGGTAAAGCCGTTATTGCCATATTCGGTGGTTGCGCCGATTGAGTGGATCTCGCCTTGGGTTTCGAAACTTTTAGACATTGTTGTTCCTGTGGTGGGGTGTTGCTGGTTCACACAAAGGGATATGAGAACTCGTTCAAAAAATAAGGTTAACATCTCTAGAGCCATGCAACACTCGCACTAGCTCAATATTGTTATTATGTACTCGGTAATAAAGCATATAACGATCTACAGGACGGCTATACAAGCCCGCTGCCAATTCAGGGCGCGACAAGCCTATTTCGCTAAAGCCGACCAAGTTTTGTGCTTTCTCTACGAGGCGTTCAAGAAAGTGGTCTGCATTCACAGGGTTATCATCAGCGATGTATTCCCAGATACCCATTAAGTCATTGCTCGCGCTAGGCGAAATGATTAGCTGGGGCATTAGCGCTGCGTGTGACGCTTGCGTGCTTGCGCCTTAATAGCCTCCACATCAAGAGGCTGCCCCATGCCCTGTTCAAGCTCCGACAAACCTTGAGTAACATCTTGGCGCAGGGCTTGCAGCTTTGCTGACTTCACGCTGTCGCGGTCCTCTAGCAATCTCAGGGCCTCTCTCACTACTTCGCTAACTGAGTGGTACATGCCCGTGTCTACTTTTTGCTTAATATAAGTTTCTAGCTGGGGAGTTAAAGATATATTCATGACAGTGACCGCGCCTCGTTACAATACGCCAATGATAACAAGAATTGTCCATTTTTAGCAATAATCGCTAAGCATTCTTTCCCGATTAGCACCCAGGGTGGCCACATCCCCAACCCTCGCCCACTATAACCGTTCCATATCACCTAATTACTTTTTAGCTGTGTTCAAGCGCTGCAGCTTGTGTAAAATGCCCACAGGATTCCAATCTGTACGAGCGCCCTGTTTTAGTGCGCAATCCTAGGCGCGCACTATTTTAATGCATGTCGTTTACTATGCATTATCTAAGCCCTTGATTTATAAGGCCCTGGAAAGTGGCACAGTTTATGCAAATTGGACAACCACAAAATGGTATTGGCGCACGCCGGTATTTTTAAAATAGATAGCTATCTAGTAAATTTGGAGAAAACCATGTCAGCAGCTGACGTACTAAAGAAAATTAAAGAAGACGGCGTACGCTACGTCGACCTACGTTTTACCGATACGCGCGGTAAAGAACAGCACGTAACCGTGCCTTCTCACACTATTGATGAAGACTTCTTCACCGAAGGTAAAATGTTTGACGGTTCTTCCATCGAAGGCTGGAAGGGCATTAACGAGTCTGACATGATCATGATGCCTGACCCATCAACAGCGGTTATGGACCCTTTCTTCCAAGAGCCTACGCTGAACATCACATGTGACATCATCGAGCCTTCTACGATGCAAGGCTATGAGCGTGACCCACGTTCAATCGCACACCGCGCTGAAGAGTTCATGAAGTCTACTGGCATCGCCGACACCGCTTTCTTCGGCCCTGAGAACGAGTACTTCGTGTTTGACGACGTGAAGTGGGGTAACGACATCGACAATACTTTCTTCGAAGTTAACTCTGAAGAAGGTTGCTGGGCGTCTCAAGACGAGATCGAAGGCGGCAACACAGGCCACCGTCCTGGCATCAAAGGCGGCTACTTCCCCGTACCACCTGTCGACTCTTTACATGATCTACGTGGCGCAATGTGTGACACATTGGAGCAGATGGGTGTTGAGACTGAAGTACACCATCACGAAGTGGCAACAGCTGGCCAATGCGAAATTGGTGCATTGTTCAACACACTAGTTAAGAAGGCTGACGAAGTTCAGATTCTTAAGTATGTTGTACACAACGTTGCTCACGCTTACGGCAAGACAGCGACTTTCATGCCTAAGCCTCTAGTTGGCGACAACGGTAACGGTATGCACGTGCATATGTCTCTATCTAAGGACGGCGAGAACCTGTTCGCAGGCGACCAGTACGGCGGCCTATCTGAGACAGCCTTGTTCTACATTGGCGGTATCATCAAGCACGCTCGCGCGATCAATGCTTTTGCTAACGCGTCTACTAACTCTTACAAGCGCTTGGTTCCTGGCTTCGAAGCGCCTGTAATGTTGGCTTACTCTGCACGTAACCGTTCAGCGTCTATCCGCATTCCTTACGTTTCTAGCCCTAAGGGTCGTCGTATTGAATTGCGTTTCCCTGACTCTACGGCTAACCCCTACTTGGCATTCTCTGCCATGTTGATGGCAGGCCTTGACGGCATCAAGAACCAGATTCACCCTGGCGATGCAGCAGACAAAGATCTATACGACCTACCTGCTGAAGAAGCAGCGGCAATTCCACAGGTTGCATTCAGCTTGGACCAGGCACTAGAAGCACTCGATAAAGATCGTGACTTCTTGAAGGCTGGCGGCGTATTCACCGACGACCTAATTGACGGCTACTTAGCACTAAAAGGCGAAGAAGTTGAGCGCTTACGTCAGGCAACTCACCCATGTGAGTTTGATATGTACTACAGCGTATAATTTCGCTTTTTTACATATAAAAACAAGGGCTGCCTTTTGGTAGCCCTTTTTTTATGCTTAAATCATTAGTCTGGATGGGCTAATTAACAACAATGAAAGTTTCACATATACACTATGCTTCTCCTGCTGACATTAAGCAGAGCGCCACTAGCTTAAGGCCGCAGTTAATCCTGTGTTTTGCCCCAGCAGACTTGTATGCCAGCCTGAATTTAACCGAAGAACTAGGCAAGCATTTCCCCGACGCGCAAATCATTGGCTGCTCTGCCGCAGGCACCATCCGTGGCACTCAAGTTGATGACAGCCGTGCAAGCTTAACACTGCTGCACTTTGAAGAGACCGAAGTTAACATTCTCAGTAAAACCTTCAATGAGAAAACAGACTACCAACAGAGTGGCATGAAGCTTGCTCATGAGCTTCGAGGCCTAGGCCTTAAGCATGTTTTTCTATTTAGTAGCGGCCTCAAAACCAATACCTCAGCCTTGCTAGACGGCCTGTCTAGCTCACTACCGCGCCAAGCAACAATCAGCGGAGGCGTAGCAGCTGACAACAATCAATTCATTAATACACAGTGTTGGCATAATGACCTAATCATAGAACAAGGCTGCATCGCTATAGGCCTATATAGCGAATGCCTAGAAGTCGGTTATGGCAGTTTTAGCGGTTATGACCGCTTTGGCAGCTTGCGCACTATTACCAAAGCAGAGGCCAATACTGTCTATGAGATTGACGGCCAGCCCGCCCTCAGCCTTTATCAGCGCTATCTAGGCGACTATGCCGTAGAAATGCCTAGTAGCGCACAACTGCAACCACTCTATCTCCTGAATCAAAGCGACAATGAAAAGAGCTTGGTTCGCAGTATTAGCGGCTTTGACACGGAGTCCGGAGCCTTGTTCTTCAATGGCGACATACCTCAGGGCAGCCAAGTCTACCTGATGAAAGGCAATGCAGACGGCTTAATAGAAGGCGCCTTAATTTCTGCCCTGCTCGCCAAAGAAACCTTCCGTGACCGCTATGAACCAGAACTCACCTTATGTGTCGCTGGCGCGGGGAGGCCCATGATTTTAGGCTCTCGCGAAGAAGATGAGCTTGAAAAAATTACAGATAATATTGGCGACCACGGGCATGTGGTCGGGTTTTATGGCTATGGAGAAATCGCTCCTAACCGACATGACCCCGGACACAGCTTAAATAATCAGTCGATCGCGATTACCACATTGACGGAGCTGATTTAAACCATGCACCCCCTCCTTAAACGCCAACTGAAAATGCATAATGCGGATAAGCTGCAAGACCCAAGCTTAAGCGACTTACTGCAAGAAATTTCTGATTCCTACTATCGCAATGACCGTAGCCAGACCCTATTTGAACGTGCATTGGACTTGACCTCTGAGGAGTTTCTTGCCAAAGCTGCGGACAGCAAACGAGAAATACACGCCCTCAGCGGCTCCCATGAACAAGTTGAGCAACTACTGACCATGCTTAATGCAACCGTAGAAATATCAACCGATGCACTTTTACTCATGGACGCACAGGGTGAGCCCGTACTATTTAGCGCGCGGCTACCCGATTACTTAGACGCTGACGATGAGTTTTTATCTTGCCTAAATAATGATGAATTAATAAATCATATTGTGTCAACGTCTATCAATTGCGATGAATTTAAACAACAATTCAAAAAATCACAACAAGACAACAGTATCAATATCCACTGTACACTCTCACTCAAAAGCGGCCATCAACTAGAGTGCCAATCTCTACCCTATCAACAAGAAGACGAAAAAATGGGCCGCGTTTGGAATTTTCGTTTACTCCCCTAACTCTCCCTCGACATAGAACGATTGCACCAAATTTGTGCAATGAAATGTAATGATGCATATAATCGTACCCTGTTAGTGCGCTACGCAAGCCTGTGCCGCTGTTATATTCTGGTACGGAACTTGCTCTATAGATATCCAATACACCGAATGTTATCGAGCATCTGAATGCCAATAGATTTTCCCGAACTGATCAACCACCTAAGCCACTCCGTCATTATTACCGATGCACAGTGCAAGGTTGTGTACCTATCTCCCTCCGCCGAAGCACTGCTCGCTATTAGTAGCCGCAAAGCAGACCGTTTTAGTTTAGCCTCACTGCCGACGAGCTCTGGCCAAAGCTTTGGGAGCTATCTACACAAAACCCTACAAGACGGGCAAAGCTTTACCTATCGCGAACTGATTATTGAGCTACCTGATCAGCGTCGTAGTATCACCGTAGATTGCACCTTATCGATCCTCCAAGAATCACATTTATTGATAGAACTTTCCTCCCTAGACCGCATATTGCGAATCGCCAAAGAAGATCAACTCATTACTCAGCAACAAGCAAGTCGCGAAGTAGTACGCGGCATGGCTCACGAAATTAAAAACCCCTTAGGAGGCATTCGCGGAGCTGCGCAACTTCTAGAACGTGAACTCAACAAGGAACAAAAGGACTTTACTCAAATTATTATTTCGGAAGTAGACCGCCTACAGAATTTAGTTGATCGCATGCTAGGCCCCAATCGGCTACCCAACAAAGCCATGCACAATGTTCACGACTTACTCGAGCACGTCATACGTTTGGTGGATGTTGAAACAAATAGCGCACTGTCTTTTCAACGCGACTATGACCCCAGCCTTCCTGAGCTACTGGCAGACAAAGACCAACTCATTCAAGCCATACTCAATATTGTGCGCAATGCCTGGGAAGCCCTAGGTAACGGCGGTGAAATCACCATTAAAACCCGCGCCATGCGCCGCTTCACTATTGGCTATAACACTCATCGCTTAGTGCTAGCGATCTATATTATTGACAACGGCCCTGGCATACCTGATGAACTGATCGAACAAATATTCTACCCAATGGTCACTGGGCGCTCCGAAGGCACTGGCCTTGGCCTACCCATTGCCCAAGGGTTAATCAATCAACACCAGGGGCTTATCGAGTGTGATAGCCGACCCGGTAAAACTCAATTCACCATATATTTGCCAATTACGGCTGAGGACGCCCCATGAGGGATCAAAAACTTGTTTGGGTTATCGACGATGACCAGTCGATTCGCTTTGTCTTAGAGCGCTCTCTGCAGAGCGCTGACTATACGGTACGTAGCTTTGAGCGCGCCGACCTTGCGCTGCAAGAATTACCGCACTCAGAGCCAGATGTGATTGTCTCTGATGTGCGTATGCCGGGTACTAGCGGTATGAATTTCTTAAGTATTTTGCAAACCGATTACGCACATATTCCGACCATTATCATCACGGCACACTCTGACTTGGACAGTGCAGTGTCCGCTTATGAAGGCGGAGCATTTGAATATCTCCCTAAACCTTTCGATATCGACGAAGCAATTGCCTTGGTAGACAGGGCCTATAGCCATAGAAGCACTCAGCATATTGGTATCAACGATGCTCAATCGGCGCAGCTGCAAGCAGAAATTATTGGTGAAGCCCCGGCTATGCAAGAGGTGTTTCGCGCTATTGGCCGCCTTTCTCGCTCTAATATTACGGTCTTAATCAATGGCGAATCAGGTACCGGAAAGGAGTTGGTCGCCCAAGCTCTACATCGCCATAGCCCGCGGAAAGACAATCCATTTATTGCCTTAAACATGGCCGCTATTCCCAAGGATCTTATGGAGTCTGAATTATTTGGGCACGAAAAGGGCGCCTTTACCGGGGCCAATACATTGCGTAAAGGCCGCTTTGAACAGGCAAATACCGGTAGTCTTTTTTTAGATGAGATAGGTGATATGCCCGCCGAGCTACAAACACGCTTATTGCGCGTGCTAGCAGATGGTGAGTTTTATCGCGTTGGCGGCACTAGTCCAGTGAAAGTGGACGTGCGCATCATTGCTGCAACACATCAAAACCTTGAACAGCGAGTAAAAGACGGCGACTTTAGGGAAGATTTATTTCACCGCTTAAATGTGATTCGCATACACCTACCCGCACTGCGCGAGCGCCGTGAAGACATTCCCTTGTTGATGCAATATTTCTTGAATCGCGCAGCGACAGAGTTAGAAGCTGAAGTTAAAGCCCTCAGTATCGATGTAGAAAAATGGCTGTCCGCGCAGAGCTGGCCGGGCAATGTTCGCCAGCTAGAAAATCTTAGCCGCTGGCTAACGGTGATGGCGGCGAGCAAAGAAGTACAGATTAACGACCTGCCTCCCGAGCTAATGGACACACCCGAACAACAGGGCGAGTTTCAGACCTGGCAAGAAGGCTTACGCGAATGGGCCAAGACACAATTACTGCGCGGCAGTGGCGCTATCCTCGACGAAGCTGTACCTGAATTTGAACGCACATTAATTGAAGTCGCCCTAGAGTCCAGCGGGGGGCGCAAGCAAGACGCCGCCAAACTATTAGGTTGGGGGCGCAATAC
>CAZBWS010000096.1:0-7369 GCA_964495705.1 uncultured Gammaproteobacteria bacterium | reverse complement strand
CAGAAAACAACTGCAAAGTGTATATAACGAATGGTGTAGTTGAATTAGCTGTTATAAGTCTTGAGAGATATGAAACATTTTCTAGAAGACCACAATATTTCCGTAAAAGATGATACTGAAGCATTTGGTTTTAGTATTGCTGCTGGCAGTAAAATCACTTGTACTTCAAAGCAAGGAAATTTTAACGGGCTAAAGATGCGCATCCCGCCTCCAGAGTTTGAGGCATTAATGTTCTTTTCCGCATTTGAGGCTGCGGCAAGATCGGAAGTTATAAAGAAAATGGTAAAGGTAAATAAGTCAGCATTTGACTCAATGTTAGAAGTTGAAAGCTCCGATGACAATCATAAGAATTTCTTTGCAGCGTGCCAGAATTCAATGGCGGCAGTTGCTTTCTCAATAAGCGCCATTGAGTCTTGGGTAAATAAATCTATTGAACTCTATGGCTTAAAGGATGGGCAACCGAGCGAGTTAATTTTACAACGGCCGGGAAAGTCAGATCGTAAAGTTTTAACGTCAAAGGTAGCTTCAGACTTGGCAATACCTTTGAGGGCAAAGCTATTTCAGTTAGTCCCTCAAGTATTTAGTGTTCAGCCATTAAAAGCTCACAGTACATTACGATCAAATGTAAATGATCTGATTGATGAAAGAAATATAGTAATGCATATGCAGTCCAAATTGAGTCTTGAAGATCAAGGTTTTGATAGAGTTTCTTACGCAGTTAAACTTTTCAAAACCAATTCCTTTCTAGCACCAGAACTTGTATTAAAGTATGTTAAATTTATATATTCAAAATCAGAGATACCAATTGCTTCATGGGTAAATGTAGCCGGTGATGAAATTGAAGCCATCAAGAAAGGTTTAAAATGACTTATAACAAGGCCGTGCAATCTGACCTCCGGCCACTGTCACCTGCAGTTGACGACGGCGTTATGTATTAATATAGGAGAGATAATGTATTTTTGGAAAACACAAAAATTAGTTGATAAAATCAAAGAAGGGAACCTAACAGAGAAGGAGCAGAAAAATTATTATTTGGCTACCTCCATCATTGGAATTGCCTTTTTGTATATGGCAGTAGCTGGAGGTACTCATGATGGAATTGCAACTTTAACGGAATGTATACTGCTTATTTTTATAACAATACTCGGCATCAACATAACCTTTGCATCTAATGGTGGAAATGAAGGTGTTAATTATGTTTCAAGATTAGTAATGTTAAGCCTTCCAATAATTATTAAAGTTGTACTTATTAGTTTTATAGGTGGAGCTTTAGTTGGTGTTCTTGTCGGTGTTGCGAGTGATAAAAATGGAGAGTTAAACATGCAATATATGCAATGGGGGACAATAGTAATTTCTGTACTATCTCAAACCTTCTTTCTCTGGCGTCTTAATGTACATATTCGTAATATAAATACATAACAAATGAGGGCACAACCGCTTCGCTGGACAGCCAAAGCGCTGCGCCTTTTGTGTGGCTGCGCAATCTTACACAAAAGCCACAATTATTTGTCTGCCTGTGCGGCATTACATTTCCAAATCACTCACAAAAAGTAGATACCTGATATGGCAATAAGTGAATTTGAAGTTAAAAGATGCGAAAGGGAAGTTGAGAAATTTCTCGATGTAAGGCGGCCCCCGGTTCATATACGTAATGAATTCGATTTAGGCTACCGAATTGAAAGTCAAAGTGTAGAACTGTTCGAGATTCGGCCAGAATGGCAAAACCCAGAAAAGAAAATAGAAACTCCATTCGCCAAAGCAACATACATTAAAAAAGAGAAACTCTGGAAAGTATATTGGCTGCGTCAGGATTTAAAGTGGCATAGCTATACACCTGCACCGAGCGTAAAGTACTTCGAAGAGTTTTTATCTATAGTTAACGAGGATGCTAATGCTTGTTTTTTTGGCTAGTTTAGTGCGATAAACAGAGACAAACCACGGTTTTTGAAATTAAGATAGAGATCTAAAGAAACCGTGATACGTTAACCTTATTTACAATAACCGTCGAATACATAAATAGAAGGTATTTCCCTATGCAGTTTACAAATAAACAAGTTGCTCAAGTCACAGCGTATCTGCTGTTAGCCTTGGTCGTTACACAAGCGCTGTATACGGTATTGTACCTTGCAGAGTTTAACGTTCCTCGACAAATCTTATGGGGATTAGAAGGCTTGTTGTTCACTGTTCTAGCTGCGTTTGCTGGGGCCGCAATGGTGCAGTCTAAACACTATCAAGTAGGGTGGTCTGCCATTGCGGTCAGTGCGGTATTTAATGTGGTACAGGCTAGTATTGGCCTGACTATGTTTGGGCCCTTTCGCCAAGCCGCTAGTCAATCCGAGACACTTGAGCCTATGGCGGGTGCTGTCGTCGCGCTGTCCTTTATGATCTATTACGCAGCAAAGTTTTTGCTGGGCTTTGCGGCACTTATTTTTGGTGTTGCTAAATTGGCAGAAGGAGCCAAGGCATTGGGTGGTTTAACTGCCTTGCTTGGCGTTGTTGCTATGTTAACTAATGCCGTGTTGATCACGTTTGGACGAGACGCCTTTCTACCTTCTGCTTTTGCTGGAGGCTCAGGTGTTCTTGCAACCTTACTCTTGGCGCTTTGCCTGATGCGTGTTCCCCGCGAACACTAATAGTCAGCAGAGACAGTGTTCTAATGGCTATAGCACTGTGTTCGCTATTAGATTAAACAACGGCTAATCAATATCTATTTATACAATGAAAAAACTAAACAACAGCATAATCCCAATAGAACCCGACACCCATAAAGCACTTGAGAAGGTGCTTAAAGGCGGCGGCTCAGCCAAGGTGAAGCTTGAGGGCAGCGATGCGGTATTGATGATGTCGGAAACGGATAAGGCAGGGGAGTATGAATTTACTCAGGTCAGTGATGCGTCGCCCAGTGATGAAATGCGTAATGCCTTAGAAAAGATAAAAGCCAAACTTTAGCGATGTCCGTGATCCATTGGCCAAGCATCATCAAATACACGGGTGAAGATGAGCTGGGCTTTGTTGGTTCTCAGGAAGAGTGGAGTGCTGATGCCGATCTGCATGCCTTTGCTTATGAGCCTGAAGATATATTGATCGATTCTGATGGCGCGGTGTTTCGCTTTGACTATGAAAATGACCACGTTCATCTACAGCCAAAGCTGCAGGCTATGGATCTGGGTGAAGTGGTGGAGCTAATAAGAAGGCACGCCTCCCAGTTAGGTAGTTGCTGTATTGCAAAGATAGCATTTCCGACAGTTCAATTGGCTGTGTTAGCGGTTAGTGAAATGCAGGATTAAACTTTCCGCAACAACACCGTAATCTCTTCACGATCATGAAATAGATGTTTGGCCTGTAAGATGTATTTCTGCCCTGCCATTTTCTCATCAATTAAGGCAAAGCACTTTTGCACTTCTTGATAGCGTTTTTTCATCGGCAGTTTTAGATTGAATAGGGCGCGTTCGGATTTTCCCTCAGCGACCCATTTAACCATTAAGTCGGCTATGCGGATGGGTTTCTCAACCATGTCACAGACTAACCAGTTAACTTCTTTCTGGGGCCAGTAGCTAAAGCCATCAACCTTGAGGTGTTCAACAATGCCGCTGTCCATCAGCTCTGGGTTCATCGGGCCATTGTCTATGGCGGCCACGCGGATACTGCGATTCACAAACTGCCAGGTCCAGCCACCGGGCGCAGCGCCTAGGTCTACAGCGGTCATGCCTGCGCGCAGCTCCTGTTCTTGCTGTTGATCATCCAAGAAATGTAGCCAGGCTTCTTCTAGTTTGAGCGTGGAGCGGCTCGGAGCGTCCTTGGGAAACTTCAAGCGAGGGATGCCCATAAACCAATCACTGTGATTGTTTACGGGGGAATAACCCAAGTAGCACTGGCTAGAGTCTAAGAAGAATGCATGTAGCACGGGGGCTTTTTTGCTTTCTAGTAAAAGCCCCTGTTTACGCAGGTGACGCGATAGGGGGGAGGTGAACTTCTTGCAGAAGCTCAGTACTTCCTTTGCTTCGTTGGTGTCGGCGGTTTCCACTTGTAGGAAGCTGAATTTGTGACCTAAGAGCTGCGCCGCTTCCATGATGGGGGTGACGCGATCTTCTTGGGGTAGGTTTTTGATCTGCGGCAGAGCGGCAAACCACTGGCGCGCGAAGATCATGTCTAGGAAGTTAATTTCTTCAACCAGGCGCACAGCGCCGTTGGGCTCGTAGCACTCATACACCACATAGGCACTGCCGGTGGTCGTTTTGGCATAGCCAAAGATTTCTAGGGCATTGGCCTTGTCCTGTATTTCTTGGGCGCATTCCGCTTCAAAACCCGGGCGACAGTACAGGATAAGATGGGTGACGGTGAGTAGCGTTGAGCCGATCATTTAGTTGAATTTCGTGTCGATAGGGTTGAGGATGGCCATCTTGTCCGGCATTTGCAGGTAGTAGCCATTGTCTTTTAGGGCTTTGATCACTTCGGCGGTGTCGGCACGGGCGAGATTGCGCTCGGGGGTGAGTTCAAAGTCTAGGGCAAACTCGGGGCTGCCGAATTTTTTCATCAATGCTTCGGGGATGGCATCGAACTGATCCTTTTCAGTAATGTAAAGATACATATCGTATTGCTGGCGACTTCTATAAACAAAACACAACATTGGGTTAACTCCGTGCGACTGGTGCGTGACTCTTTGGGTGGGTCTGGGTAGTATTAGCGCTCTTTGCGCAAATTGTATGGCTAGCGGCACTTGTGGCCGATAAAGGAATGTATTTTATATGAAAACTACACTGGCTGGGTGGTATGAAGCCGTTGTTTTTGGAAAACCGCGCTTTTTAATGCTTGCCCTGCTGACTTTGCTGGTGGCAAGTGGCTATTTTATTACGCAGTTTCGTATGGATGCTTCGGCGGATGCCTTGGTCTTAGAAAATGATGCGGACCTGCGTTATTACCGTGAAATTGCCGAGCGCTACGGCTCGGAAGACTTTCTGTTTATTGCCTATCGCCCCGCGGATGGGGATTTACTGTCGGACACCTCTATTCGCAACATCGCCAGTCTGCGAGACAGCTTAAAACAGGCCGTGCCGCTATTGAGTGATGTGTTCACTCTGTTAGATGCGCCTTTAATTGATAGCCCGCGCATCGGCTTGAGCGATTTGTCGGGAGGGGTGCGCACGGTGCTATCCCCTGAAACCAATATAGACATGGCTCGCAGAGAGTTAAGCCACGGGGTAGCCTATGGTGACAACCTAGTGAGCACGGACGGTAAGGTTACCGCTATGCTGTTAACCTTTGAGCGCGACGAGCAATTTTTTGAATTGTTAAAGGCGCGCAATAGCTTGCGTCTGATTAAGTTGGAGCGACAGCTCACCACCGCAGAGTTGGAAGCATTGGCTCAGGCCTCACAGATTTTTACGCAATATCAAAGTGCGGCGAATAATGCTCGCGCTGAGCATATCCGCATTATTCGATCAGTGATGGACGCGCATCGCGAGCATGCGGAGTTATTTCTTGGCGGGCCGTCCATGGTTGCTACCGATATGATCGACTTTATCCGCAAGGACTTAATCGTCTTTGGCCTTGGCATTCTGTTGTTGTTAGTTATAACGCTGGCGGTGATTTTCCGCCAAGCGCGCTGGGTCTTGCTACCGCTAATTGCTTGCTCGATAACCGCCTTTGTGACTACGGGTTTGCTAGGCTTGCTGGACTGGCCGATTACGGTAATCTCCTCTAACTATGTGTCCCTGTTATTGATCATAACCTTGTCGATGAATATTCATTTGATTGTGCGCTATCGTCTAATGCAGTCGGAAAATCCCACCGAGACACATCACAATTTGATTGTGCAGACGATGCGCGAAATGGCATTGCCGTGTTTTTATATGACGATCACCACCATCGTGGCCTTTGGTTCCTTGATTGTGAGCGGCATCCGCCCCGTGATTGATTTTGGCTATATGATGATGTGCGGCGTGGCACTGGCTTTTATGGTGAGCTTTATTGTCTTCCCCTTAGGTCTACAATGGTTGAAGCCTAGCCAGGCCTCATCACCCCACGATAATACTGAAGCCGTTACCGTTGCGATTGGTCGCTTTACCTTAAAACATGGCAAGCTCGTTTTACTGTTGAGTGCGCTGGCGATGGTTCTGACGGCCGTTGGTATTACCCGCTTAGAAGTGGAAAATCGTTTTATCGATTACTTTAAGTCGGACACAGAGATTCATCAGGGTATGCTGGTTATTGATCAGAAGCTTGGCGGTACTACGCCCTTAGAAGTGGTGCTGGATGCCGATGCCGCGTTCTTTGCTCGCTTGCAAAACCCCGTGCAAGAGGAGAGCGAAGCTGAAGCACTGTTTGGTGATGATGAAGACGACTGGCTGGGTGACTATGAAGACGAAGAAAGTGAAGCAGTAGCAGAGAACTATTGGTTTAACAGTTATGCCCTGGAGCGTTTGGAGGGCGTGCATGACTATCTAGCTAGCTTGCCCGAAGTCGGCAAGGTGACCTCCTTGTCTACCGCGGTGAAGATGGTGCGTATGGTCAATAATGATGACCCTCTAGGAGATTTTGAGCTGGCGATACTGCGCAAAAAAATGCCTGACGTGATGCAGCGAGCCTTGGTACACCCGTATTTAAGTGATGATGCAAATCAGGTGCGTCTGGTGATGCGGGTGATTGATTCCAATAAAGAATTACGCCGCGGTGAGCTAATTGAGCGTATTCGCCTACATCTGATTAATGAGCTAGGTTTTGCAGAAGATCAGGTGCATATGACAGGCATGTTGGTGCTGTATAACAATATGCTACAGAGTTTATTCTCCTCTCAGATATTGACACTGGGAGCGGTGATGGTGGCCATAATGCTGATGTTTATTGTGCTGTTTCGTTCTGTATATGTATCCATCGTAACCATTATTCCCAATATTCTCGCGGCTACGGCAATCTTGGGTGTGATTGGTTGGGTGGGTATTCCCTTGGATCTGATGACCATTACCATTGCCGCGATTACTGTGGGTATTGCGGTGGATGATGCGATCCACTATATCTATCACTTTAAAGAAGAGCTAAAACGCACGGGTGGCGACTACGAAGCCTCGGTATTGCATGGTCATGCCAGTGTTGGTAAGGCTATGTATTACACCACCTTAACCATTATTATGGGCTTCTCTATTTTAGTCATGTCGAACTTTATACCATCGATTTACTTTGGCGTATTAGCGGGGCTGGCGATGTTGGTAGCCTTGTTGTGTAACTTAGTTTTGTTGCCCCGCTTACTGGTGTTGTTAAAACCCTTCGGGAAGTTTTAGTTAGGTCATGGGCGTTCAGTCAGTTGCCATCATCGGTGCCGGCATGGCCGGCATTACTTGCGCGAGTAAACTGCTTATGGAGATCCCCGAAGTAG
>CAZBWS010000095.1:0-7391 GCA_964495705.1 uncultured Gammaproteobacteria bacterium | reverse complement strand
ACTACTCAAACCGCCCAATCCCTTGCCCCATCTGCACAGGCGCATCTGCACTAAAGCCAAAGTCCCAATTAACATTTTTTCCTGTTAGCACAATCACGGTAGAGCCCATATTAAAGCGGCCCATTTCGGCGCCTTTGTCTAATACGACTTCTTCGTTGTCATAGTTGTAGTGCTTGATGTTTTTCGAGCGCCCTGGGGTGACCAAGCCGGCCCAGACGGTTTCGATAGCGGCGACGTTAATGGCGCCGACTAAGATCAATGCCATAGGGCCAGCATCGGTTTCAAAGATGCAGGCAACGCGTTCGTTGCGGGCGAATAGGCGCGGTACGGTGCGCACGGTATGCCCAGCTACGGAGAATAAACGGCCAGGAATATAGATCATGTCCTTGAGCTTACCTTTAAGCGGCATATGTAAGCGATGATAGTCCTTGGGGGATAGGTAGACGGTAGCGAATTTGCCTTCCATAAACTGCTCTGCCATTTTTGGGTCGCCGCCAAGGACTTCCAGTAATGAGAAGCTTTGGCCTTTGGCCTGAAAGATGCGCCCACGCTTAATGCTGCCCGATTGACTGACCGTGCCATCTGCAGGGCAGGCCAACTCTTTCTCGCCTTCGGCGATGGGGCGCGTGCCCGCTTTCAATATACGGGTAAAGAAGGCGTTAAAGCTTTCATAGTCTTCGATATTTTCTTTTTCTGCCTGGCTCATGTCGATGCCGAAGGCTTTAATAAAGGCGTTGCCTGCTGGGTTTTTTAATGGGCTTTTTAAACGTGTCGCCCAGAATACCGCGCGGGAAATAAAGTGGTGAGGTAAGGGGTAAAGAGGTAGTGATTTGGCGTAGTCGCTGATTTTACTCATGGTCTTTTCCTTCAAAATTAATGGTGATGGCTGTGATCAACCATGCCTTTACGCTTCTCTACTGAAGCGCGAAGGCTTTGTGTACTGTTGTCAGCGAAATGTAGAACGAGTTCTACGCAATCACCTGCTGTATATCGGCTGTCGGGGCGATACATCATAAGATGCATGCCGCCTTCTTTTAATTCGGCAGATTCGCCTGCAGCTATGCGGATATGCTCTACAGGCTTCATTCGTGCCATGCCGTCTGCAATCTCGGTGCGGTGCATTTCGATGCGTTCAAATTGCGGGCTGCTAATCGATATGACGGTTTGTAGCTTATCCGCATTATTGCGTAGTTGCATATAGGCGGTTAGGACTTTGGCGGTAGGTGGCGCTTCGGGCACGACAGCATTTTTTATATCGAGCTCGGCGTAGCTGAGGTTGGCAAAGCTTAAGCTGAATAGGGTGAGCAATATTGAGCGCATTAATAGGCCTCTATCATGGTGGTAATGTCTTGAGCGATGGCGCCAGGTAATATCGGTGGGGTGATCTGTGCGTGGCGACGACCTTCAGGGTTGATGATCAAAATAGCGGCAGAGTGGTCGACTAGATAGTCTTCTGGGCTCGCTTCATTCTCCACGGTTTGATAGTGGATATACATGGACTTGGTCAGCGCTTTAATCTTGCTTCCAGTGCCTCCATCGGCTTCGCCCAGGGCAATAAAATCTGGATGAAAGTATTCAATATAGTCTTTGCGCTGCTGTTGATTGTCGCGTTGTGGGTCTACGGAAACCAGAATTACTTGGACTTGTTTTTTATTTTCGCCTAAGAGCTCATAGGCCTGCTGCAAAATGTTCAGTGTGGTAGGGCAAACATCAGGGCAGTTGGTGAAGCCAAAAAATATGATACTCCACTGGTCTTTAAGTTGTTCTTGGGTAAAGTTTTTGCCGTTTTGATCTTGCAGCTCAAAGGCGGGCACAGGGCGAAAATCTGCCGGATACAGCGTTGCGTTTTTAAATGTCGGTGGTTGATCTAGCTTTTCTTGCAACACAATACCGCCTATCAGAGCAATAACCGCGAGAATAACGGGTGCTATTAGAAATTTAGCCGATGTTTTTCTAGTTTCTTCAACTTCAGGTTTATTGGGCATTGTAGATCATGCTTGTGACTAGGATAATGGCGCGTATTTTAGCATGATTGCGTCAATTATATAAAAGGTTAGCTGTGAATATAGAACAAGCGATTGCCCACGCCGCACGTCAGTTTAAAGCCGCAGAGCTGTATTTTGGCCACGGCACCGATAATGAATGGGATGAGGCCGCGTGGTTGGTCTTGCATGCCCTAGGTTTATCTCCGGTCGAAGAGATAGAAAACCCCGTAATGGAGATGGATGAGTCCCAGCGTGTTGCAGTGGAAGCAATCATTGCTCAACGCATAGAAAGCCGTAAGCCGGCGGGCTATTTGACTAACAAGGTGTGGTTTTGTGGTTTACCCTTCTACGTAGACGAGCGTGTGTTGGTGCCCCGTTCGCCTATTTCAGAACTGATTCAGAATGACTTCCAGCCTTGGTTACTGGAAGAGCCCAAGCGCATATTGGATATGTGTACGGGCAGCGGGTGTATTGCTATTGCTTGTGCCTATGCCTTTGAAGAGGCCGAGGTGATAGCGGCAGATTTGTCGGCCGACGCTCTTGCGGTGGCTGAGAGAAATAGAGGAGGGCATCAATTACAGGATCGCTTGACGCTAGTTGAGAGTGATTTGTTTGACAAGATAGAAGGGCAGTTTGACTTGATTGTTAGCAATCCACCCTATGTGGACTTAAAAGATATGTCCATCTTAGAAGAGGAATATAAACAAGAGCCACAAATGGGCTTGGAGTCGGGCAGGGATGGCTTGGACGCTACCCGGGTGATTCTCGCCAAGGCTAAGCAGCACCTTAGACCTCATGGTGTATTGATTGTTGAGGTGGGTAATAGCGAAGAAGCCCTGTGTGCAGCCTATCCGCATCTGCCCTTTATTTGGCTAGAGTTTGAATATGGCGGGCACGGGGTGTTTATGCTGCGCGCCGAAGATTTACCAGAATGAATTGATTTTTACGGCTCCAGGTAGCTGATATCGCTACTTTACATACACATATAGATTTTTATAGAGGGCTTAAGTAAGCTTAAGTCAGCCTCACACCTAGGAATATACCATGCAGCACAGTTTGTTCGGCCTGCTGAAATTAAAGCGCTTTGGCCCCTTCTTCGCGACCCAGTTTTTTGGCGCATTTAACGATAATGTATTTAAGAACGCCTTGGTCATCATGATCACCTTTCAGGCCGTGGCGTCATCGGGCCTAGATGCAGATGTGCTGGTCAATGCCTGTGCGGGCTTGTTTATTCTGCCTTTCTTTTTGTTTTCTGCAACGGCTGGACAGCTCGCAGATAAATACGAAAAATCCTTTTTGATTCGCCTGATTAAGGTGGTAGAAGTATTGGTGATGAGTGCTGCTGCGGTGGGCTTTTATACGGGCAATATTTATTTTTTATTAGGAGTTTTGTTTTTAATGGGCACTCAGTCTGCTTTTTTTGGCCCGATTAAATATGGTATTTTGCCCCAGCATTTAAAAGATAATGAGTTGATCGCAGGTAATGCCATTGTAGAGATGGGCACGTTTCTAGCTATTTTGTTGGGTATTGTTGCGGGTAGTAAACTGATTGGCGTAGAGAGCTGGGGTGCTGTTGCGGTTAGTGGCACTATTGTCGCAGTGGCGATTATAGGCTTGATTATTAGCTTTCTGATTCCCGTGGCTGAGGCTGCCGACCCGCAGTTAAAATTCAATTGGAATCCCTTACAAGAAACATGGAACACCATTCAGCACACGCGCAGCAATGATGTAGTATTTAAGTCCATTATGGGTATATCCTGGTTTTGGTTTTTTGGCGCAACCTTGTTGACTCAATTACCCAATTACACACTCAATGTCCTTGTTGCTGATGACGATGTCTATATTTTATTATTAGCCATGTTTTCTGTTGGAGTCGGTGTGGGCTCGGTTTTATGTGAGCGTTTATCGGGTGAGGTTGTAGAGATAGGCTTAGTGCCTATTGGTTCTTTTTTGATTACTTTATTTTGTGCCGATTTGTATTTTGCTAGCCTAGTATTTGAGGCTTTGGAGCATGATAGTGCGCTGAGCTTATCTGTATTTTGGGGCATGGCTGGCAGCTGGCGAGTCCTGCTCGATATCGTATTTATAGGTATAGCAGGAGGTTTCTTTATTGTGCCCCTGTACGCCTTGGTACAGCAGCGCTCTGAACCGCGTATCCGCTCGCGTATTATTGCCGGAAATAATATTTTCAATGCATTATTTATGGTGATCTCGGCCATTTTTGCTACGGCACTGCTTAAGCTAGGTGTCTCTATTCCTCAGCTGTTCTTAATGACTGCAATATTGAACATCCTCATTGCGATATATATTTTCACCCTAGTGCCTGAATTTATGATGCGTTGCCTAGTCTGGTTGCTTGTGAATATCTTGTATCGAGTAAAGCATGAAGGGCTGGAAAATATACCCAACGAAGGTGCCGCTGTGGTCGTATGTAATCATGTGTCATTTATCGATGCCTTGGTGATGGCAAGTTGTACGCGCAGGCCGATTCGTTTTGTTATGTATTACAAAATTTTTGCTATGCCGGTTATTAGCTTTATTTTCCGCACGGGGAAGGCCATTCCTATTGCCAGTGCAAAAGAAGATCCCGTGATGATGGAGCAGGCCTTTGATGAGATTTCTAAGGCATTAGAGCAGGGCGAGGTCGTGTGTATTTTCCCAGAAGGCAAGTTGACTGGAAATGGTGAAATGGACGCCTTTAAAGGGGGCGTTGAGCGTATTTTACAGCGTAACCCTGTGCAGGTTGTGCCAATGGCATTATGTGGCCTGTGGGGTAGCTTTTTTAGCCGTAAAGACGGCTCGGCCATGCGTCGCCCTTTCAGGCGAGTGTGGTCTAAAATTGAGTTGCAAGTAGGTGCGGTGATTCCTGCGGAGCAAGCAAATAAGCAGCACTTGCAAGATGCAGTGGCTGCTCTGCGTGGTGATCGCCAATAAACAGTTGAAATAAAAATTTTTCAGTCAAGGTTTAGTGAGTAGTAATAATAAAATGAGCGCATTTGATATTGCACTAGATGGTGATAACTGGACAGCTGATGAGCTGCGCCAGTTTTTTGCAGTGGCAAGTACTGAGGAAATAAAACAAATGAATGTGGCTGTATTACCCGAGTTTTTGGCCGGAGACATGCTAGCTGGCCTTGATGGGGATGAGAAAATAGCCGCAGAAGAGTTATTGTTTGAGTTAAACGCTTTTCATGTTGAGCAGCGACATATGATAGAGCAGCGCTTTGGTGAAGAGGTTTCTTCTGCCTTGGATTTAGCTATGCAGAGTACGATATCAAGTGCACATATGCAGTTTAAGCGTCGCCTAAAGGTGTTGGTGGACTTGTATCAAAAAAACAGACTTAAAAAGTCCCGTGAGCAAGAGGAAATTTATCGCCCTCATATAGAGGCATTGGAAGAAGCGTTGGGAGTTATTAAGGATGAAATGGGTGCCTTTGCTCGAGGTTCTTTTGTGTTGAATGGCCGCGCACAAGAGGTCGACGGTGACCTTAAGTCGCGCTTTAAAGCGAATGCCAACCACCTAGAGAACCAGTATGGTCCCATGCAGCGTTCTTTAAATTTATATTATTACGTACGCGTTATTATGTCGGGTAATGAGATGAATCGCGTACGTGGAGAGAGTAGTTCACTGGATGGTAAGTCGCGCATTTTACAAGTACAAATTAACGCTTGTCGAGAAGAGTTGCTGCGCTTGCAGGAAGCGGGGCGCTTGAATACTCAGCAAAAAAAGCGTGAGACAGATTTAAAGCAACAGGTAAGCGGTTTTTTGGAAGACCTAAAAGGCTATGAGGTGTTGATCTCTGAAACTGACCTAGTTGGCTGGTTGGACGTAATCGTCGAAGCGAGTATGAGTGAATATGCTAAGTCTAAGGCTAAGCAGGCTATACGCACAGGGCGATTAGAGCTGTTTAGTTTGTTGCAAAAATACTGTGAGCTACAGGAAGCGGCAGCTAAACAAATTGCTCAAAACCCCTTTTCGCAGGCAGACCCCAAAAAGACCATTCAATTTTTACTACAGTCAGAGCAGTTCATCTTAGGCTATTTTGCGCGTAAGAAAACGTCAATCACAGCATGGCTGGGCGCTGCTGCGGAAGATAAAATTAAAGACTTGGGTGATATAGAAGGTGACCTTTTAGCCGAGATGAAGCAAAATAAGAAAAAATTAAAATGACTGTTGCTTGCCAACACTCACAACTCTCACATACACTGTATTTATTCAAGCACGCGGGAAGCTAATAAAAATTAAATGGTTACCTCGAAAGCTACTCATCGACGCAAGCTAACGCTTCAACAGTTTGGTGAATTTGTGAGGCGTGCTACGCCGCAGCAAATCGCTAAAATTCATGTTGAACAATTGCCAGAGAATATTCCAGAAAACTTATCGGACGAGGCTCCCTATGAAACTCGTCATGCGATAGAAGAGTTAATCTTTGAAGCGAATGCACATCAGATTAATTTAGCGATTGACCTCGAAGCTCACTTTGGCCCAGCTATCAATAATGCGCTCGCCTTGGCCAAGCAAGACAGGGATTCCCGTTCACACTTATTATTCAAACGCAAAGTAAGTGCCCTAGTTGGACTTTTTAATCAGAGTAAAAAAGCCCCTGCAATTTTAAAGTCAGAAACATTTACTGAAATGATGCTAGATGTGCGACGCTTACTCGAAGATCTACGCCAAGAGTCGGGGGCGATTGCCCATGCACGTCATTATATTGAGCAGCGCCTGTTAAATGCAGGACCTAAATTCCTGACTATATTTAAAGTGGCTATTAAAGTACTTACTAAACGCTTTGCTGATATTGAGCGTTCGATGAATCTGTTTTTTTACGTAAGCGTTATGCTGTCTGCGAATGAGATGAATTATGTGCGCGACCGCATTCTTGATTTAGAGCGCAAAGGCCGCACCATTAAAGCTCGGTTAGAAGAGCAGCGTGAACAGTTGCGACGATTACAAGCTAATGCCATTACACGTAGAACGAAGAAACATTTAATTGCAGAGCTACAAACTAGTATTACCACTTTATTAACCGAGCTTAGTAAGTACGAGGTTATGGTGTCTGAAACGGACTTGCTTGCATGGCTAGATACTGTAGTGGAAGCGAGCATGAGTGGTTATGTGCGCAAGCAGGCAGGCAGTGTAGTCGGTACGGCTAGATTGGCTTTATTTGCTCTGTTGCAGAAATATTGTATGTTACAAGAAGACTCAGCTTTGCAAGTAGCACGCAATCCCTTCTCGCAAATTGATCCTAAGAAGTCGATTCAATATATGATCAAATCTGAGCAATTTATCTTGGATTACTTTTCCAACAAGAAAAGTTCTATCACCGCTTGGTTAGGGGAAGCGGCACAAAACCGCATTGATAGTTTAGGTGTTTTAGAGAAGCAGCTTATGACTGAGATGCGCAA
>CAZBWS010000094.1:0-7408 GCA_964495705.1 uncultured Gammaproteobacteria bacterium | reverse complement strand
TGCTCAGGTAGATGCCTAGGCTGAATAGAAAAATTAAAAGATAAGGGCTCCATACAATAGAGACGCCACAACCAATGAAATCACCCGTGTTAGTTGCCTTGTTTATGCAGCTACTTACATTACTGGCGTGATCGGAAAAAACAGCAAAAAAAGCATTCATATAGGATTTTCGTTACTAGGGCCTAGGCCATCAGTATTTCTAATAAAGCCTTCTGGGCATGCAAGCGGTTTTCCGCTTCGTTCCACACGACACTTTGCGAGCCATCAATAACGCTGGCAGAGACTTCCTCGCCGCGGTGAGCCGGCAGGCAGTGCATAAATAATGCGTCATTGTCGGCGCCGCCCATGACTGCATCATTGACCTGATAATTAGCAAAGGCTTTCTCGCGCAGCTTCTGCTCTTCTTCTTGACCCATGCTGGCCCAGACGTCGGTGGCCACTAGATCAACATCTTTACAAGCAGCTTGCGGGTCGCGGATGATTTGTACGCGATCCCCCGCTGCCGCGAGGATGTCGGCTTGTGGGTCGTAGCCCTCGGGGCAGGCGATATTGAGTTTAAAATCAAACTGGCGCGCAGCATTGATATAGGAGTGGCACATATTGTTTCCATCCCCCACCCAAGTCACGGTTGCGCCTTTGATAGGGCCGCGCGCTTCTTGGTAAGCTTGCATGTCAGCTAGCAGTTGGCAGGGATGGTACTCATCGGTCAGCGCGTTGATCACCGGTACGCTAGAGTACTGGGCTAGCAACTCTACTTTTTCGTGTTCAAAAGTACGAATCATGATGCCGTCTAGCATACTCGATAGCACGCGTCCTGAATCTTCTATCGGTTCACCGCGACCTATCTGGGTATCGGCAGAAGATAGGAAGATAGCGTGGCCGCCAAATTGGGCCATGCCCGCCTCGAAGGAGATGCGCGTACGGGTGGATGATTTTTCAAAAATCATGCCCAGCACTTTATTTTTCAAAGGTTCAAAAATTTCCCCCTTGTGTTGCTTGGCTTTGAGTTCGATGGCGCGGGTGACCAGCCCCTCCAGTTCGGAGGGGCTGAAATCCATTAAGGTTAAAAAGTGGCGTGGAGTATTCATAGTAGATTACTTTAAAAAATCTTTAATTAATGCGGATAGGCTGGAAACAATGCTGTCTGCCTGTTCAGCGTCAATGATCATGGGTGGCAGCAGGCGAATGGTATTACCTGCGGTTACGTTGATGAGCATCTGCTTTTCCTGCAGCGCCAAGCCAACAAGCTCTGCGCAGGGGCGATCTAGCTCGATACCGATCATCAACCCCTGATGACGAATATTGACGATGCCATCAGTGCCTTTTAATGCCTCGGCAAAGCCAGAGCAAATGTGTTGGCCCAACTGTGTAGCCGTAGGTACTAATTGTTCTGCCTGCATAGTCTCTAGTACCGCCAGGGCTGTACGACAAGCTAATGGGTTGCCACCAAAGGTGGTGCCGTGGCTTCCGGCTTGTAAGATGCCTTGAGTTTTCTCGTTACACACACAGGCACCAATAGGCAGGCCGTTGCCTAAGGCTTTGGCCAAGCTCATTACATCGGGAACGATGCCTTCGTGTTGGTGCGCAAACCACTCCCCAGTACGACCAACCCCAGTTTGAATTTCATCTAACATCAGCAACACGTCGTGTTTGTCAGCCAAGCCACGCAGGGCTTTTAAATAACCCTTGGTAGGAATGTGTACGCCACCTTCGCCCTGTACGGGCTCGACTAAAATCGCGGCTACATCATCATTGCTGGCGAGCGCGGCTGCCACAGCATCCGCATCATCAAAGGCTACGCGGATAAAGCCATCAACTAATGGGGTAAAGCCTTCGTGTACCTTCGGGTTGCCGGTGGCGCTCAATGTCGCCAGCGTTCTGCCGTGGAAAGCACTTTCCATAACAATGACTTTTGGCAGGACAAAGCCCTTGGCGTTACCGTAACGCCTAGCGATTTTGATTGCTGCTTCGTTCGCCTCAGCCCCTGAGTTGCAAAAGAATACACTGCTCATGCCGCTTAGCTCACACAGCTGTTGCGCCAAGGCTTCCTGGGATTCAATACCATATAAGTTAGACGTGTGTACCAGTTTGCCCGCCTGCTCGGTAATCGCTTGGGTCACCGCAGGGTGGGCGTGGCCTAAACTGCATACGGCAATACCGCTCAGCGCATCCAGATAACGTCGACCGTCAGCGTCCCACAGCCAAGCGCCTTCACCATGGGTGAAGCTCACAGGTAAGCGTGCGTAGGTATGCATAGTGTTCGACATCTTTGATTCTCTTCTATTAAAATGAGTGCTTTAAAAACAAAAAGGCAGCTCCCCGTGGGGGAGCTGCCTAGCGTGTCTGGTACTGCTAGGAGGAAAAACTATCAGTTTCCCCGCTAGCTGACAAGCTTTTGCTTAGGAAAAACGCTCTGCTGCGATATTCCAGTCAATGATATTGAAGATGTCTTCTAGGTACTTAGGGCGCGCATTGCGGAAGTCGATGTAGTAAGCGTGCTCCCAAACGTCAACCGTAACCACCGGCGTTTGACCGTCAGTGAGTGGGCAGCCAGCATCGTCAGTGTTGACGATTTCTAGGCTGCCAGCGGCGTTCTTAACTAGCCACGTCCAACCAGAGCCAAAATTGCCCATGCCCTTGGCGATGAACTGTGCTTTGAACTCTGCAAAAGAACCAAATGCCGCGTTGATCGCATCCGCTAGTGCGCCCGTAGGCTCCCCGCCGCCCTGTGGGCTAAGACCAGTGAAGTAGAATGTGTGGTTCCAAATCTGTGCCGCTTGGTTGAACATGCCGCCAGACGACTTCATGATAATCTCTTCTAAAGATAGCGACTCAAACTCAGTGCCCGCAATTAGCTCGTTAAGCTTGCCCACGTAGGCATTGTGGTGCTTACCGTGGTGAAACTCTAGGGTCTCAGCTGAGATAGTCGGTGCTAGGGCGTCTTTTGCGTAAGGTAGTTCAGGCAGTGTAAAAGCCATGATGAATCTCCGTTAATTAAATAATTAATTCAGTCGTTGTGGCGCATCATTGCGCCAGTCTTATAGAATAGTGGTCAGATTGTAACTAGCTACTGGCCGTTTGCCTACCATGAAAGACGTATTTGATCCTATCGCCCTAATAATTTTTGCCAATCGCCTAGACGCGATCTGTGAAGAAATGGGGGCACAACTGCGCAAAGCCGCTTTTTCGCCGAATATTCGCGATCGCTTAGATTACTCCTGTGCCATTTTTAATGCGAAGGGTTTACTGTGTGCCCAAGCCGCACATATTCCTGTGCATTTGGGAAGTATGGCTTATGCCATGGAGGATGTGGTTGAGGCGATGCAGTGGGCGGAAGGCGATATGGTGATTTTAAATGACCCTTTCAAAGGCGGTACGCATCTGCCGGACGTGACCGTGATTGCGCCTGTTTTTAGCCAGAATAAATTGATAGGCTTTGTAGTGAATCGTGCCCATCATGCAGATATTGGCGCAGACTCTCCGGGCTCTATGCCTATCTCTCAGCATTTAGAGGAAGAGGGTATACTCATTGAACCCTCCTACCTCATGCGAAAGGGCGAGTTGAATCGTGAATTCATGCAAAATATGCTCGCTGGCCTGCGTTCCCCCGCGCAATCCCAGGGGGATTTCAACGCACAAATCAGTGCCAATCTGCGTGGCGTACAGCGGCTGTGTGACCTGATAGCGGGCGATGGTGCGTTATTTAATCAGCAATTAACCGCCTTGAACGCCTATGCGGATAGGCTGGCAGAGAAGGCCTTGGGTGAAATACCCGAAGGCGCCTACCACTTTGCCGATAGCATGGACTCAGATGGATTGGGTGGGGAGCATATACCTATCCAACTTAAACTCACGGTCAAGGATGCTCAAATACTGGCAGACTTTAGCGGCACCGCAGCCCAGGTGCAGGGTAATATCAATTGCCCTCTGTCGGTGGCTGCGGCAGGGGTGTTCTATGTATTGCGTTGCTTAATGCCTGCGCAAACACCCGCCTGCGCAGGGGCTTTCCAGCGTATCCGCATTGCCGCCCCCGAAGGTAGTTTACTTAATGCGCAATACCCCGCGGCGGTGGCGGCGGGTAATGTCGAAACGAGTACCCGCGTTGTGGATGTGATGATGGGTGCACTGGCCCAAGCTATCCCTGAAAAAATGCCTGGGATGAGCCATGGCAGCATGAATAACCTCGCCATGGGCGCTGATAATGCAACACATCGCTGGGATTATTATGAAACCATGGGGGGTGGCATGGGTGCGGGTGCCAATCATTCAGGGCAGTCGGCGGTGCAGACCCATATGACCAATACTTTAAATACGCCTATCGAAGTATTAGAAAGCCACTACCCCTTGCGAGTCACTGAATATTCCCTACGCCGTGGTTCTGGTGGCCAAGGCAAGCATGTCGGTGGTGATGGTCTGATACGTGAATTTGAATTTACCGCTGCTGCTCAAGCCACCTTATTGACTGAACGGCGTTTATCACAGCCTTGTGGTGCGGCGGGGGGCGGCTCAGGTTTACAGGGCGAAAATACGCTGAATCAGCAAGTCTTGTTACCCAAGCAACAGCTCGTCGTCAAAGCGGGTGATAAGCTAAAAATTAGCACCCCCGGTGGCGGTGGCTTTGCTAAGACTTCCTGATTGCCCACAGAAAGAGTAAAATACCCCATCTGAATAAACAGAGCCTCTGCGTATCCGCGTCGATGGCCAATTAAAGGTTGTAAAAATGTCCCAGACCCTAGAACGCATCGACCAAATGGTTAAAGAAAACCCCGTGATTTTATTCATGAAAGGCACACCACAGTTTCCCTCCTGTGGCTTTTCTAGTCGCACAGTCGATGCATTGAAAGAAATCAACCAGCCCTTTGCCTGGTGTAATATCATTGCTGACCCCGATGTGCGCGCTGAGTTGCCAAAATATCAAGACTGGCCGACATTCCCCCAGCTATACATCAAAGGCGAGCTCGTTGGCGGCTGCGATATTATTATGGAAATGTTTGAGTCGGGTGATCTTGCTCCTGCGATTGAAGCGGCGGCATCCCCCGCAGCGTAAATAAAGTATTTAGTATTTACCGAAAAGGAGAGCTACAGGCTCTCCTTTTTTATCACCTAATAGATTAAAACTATGCCCTTAGAAAATACCGTGTTCCTCGATAAAGATAGCATGCTAACGCCAACGCAGTGGCAAGCCGCCATTCAAGCCGCAGGTTTTGATTTGCAAATCACCAGTGACTTTGAGGTGTATAACTTTGAAGGTTTTGTGAACGCCACACTTGAGGGGCGCAAAGCAGGCTTTGAATATTATTTTGAAGCTATCGAAGACGATATGCTCAACGCCGAGTTAAAGGGGCAAATAGACGGTAAGACCCATATCGTTACGCTGGTCACACATTCTGACTTGGATAAAACCCGCTCATCCTGTCTAGCTGCAGCGGTATTGTGTAAAGCCGTGAACGGCTTTTTATGGGACGGCGATGAAGAGTGCCTATACAGTGCCGCGGATTGTGCAGGCTGGTTGCAAGGGCAAGCTGGCTTGCTTTAAGTCGGTTTAATTTGACAGCCAATCATGTGCGATGCGGCGCAACTGGCGCAGTGGTTTTTTCGGACGGCGTTTAAGTGCCTTCTCTATCCCGTGAATTTGCTGTTTACAAATATTATAGCCCTCATCAAATAGCGCCGCCGTATGGCTGGGATCCGTGCGGCTATAGTGCGAGAGGTTCAGTTGAAGAACATAGTCGGCTTGCCGCAGTTGGCTGCGCGTGTGGGAATCAACGGCAATATCAAAAGAACTCATTAATACGTCAATCATACCGTCGGGTGATCGGTTTTCAGGGGAGCCATTAATGTTAACCGCTAAAATAAAGTCGGCACCCCAGCTTTGCAGGGGGGAAATAGGCACGTTTTCGACTAGGCCTCCGTCGACTAATAATTTTCCATTGCGTTCATGGGGAGAGTAGAGGGCTGGCACACAAGAACTGATCATGGCCGCTTCGGCGACGCCGTGTTGGTCCAGAACCACTTTTTTACCAGAGCATAAATCGGTAGCGATAAAGGCCAAGGGAATAGGGCAGTCAGAGAAGTTCACCTCACCAATTTGCTCCTTGATGAAATTTTCCATGTCGTGATTATTTAATAGACCGTTTTTATTCGACCAGGCAAATTTCGAGACATCCCACCAGTCCATCTTTTGCATGCGCTCTTTGATGTCATGGGGCGTTAAGCCAAAGGCGTACTGCGCTGCCATTACCGCACCAATACTGGTGCCAGTGAGCATATCCGCATAAATATCATGCTCTTCTAAGGCCTGTAATACGCCAAGGTGCACGGCGCCCAGCACGGCACCGCCGCCTAAGGCTATGCCAATTTTCATGGGATTGTCTTTATACATAGGGGGATTTTGCCATTAATTTAGGCCTAAACCTAATGCTTAAATAAAAGAAACTTTTCTTAACAGTTTGTCGATGAATTCGGCATAATTAGCATAACTATTACAAGGCTATTCCGTGAACAAAGTTACCCCTGCTATTATTCTTGCTCTCGTTGCCGCTGTTGTGCTGCTATTCGGCCTATACACCCAAGAGCGCGCTACGCATTATACCCCTGCGGATAGCGTGCCAGACACAGTTTTTAGCGGCCAACAAACTTTTGAATGGAAGCTTGTCACCTCTTGGCCGAAAAATTTTCCTGGTCTAGGCGCGGGACCAGAACGTTTCGCCAAACTGGTAGAGCGTATGAGCGGTGGAAGGTTGATCGTCAAAGTCTATGGGGGCGGTGAGCTAGTACCCGCCTTGGGCGTATTTGATGCCGTCTCTAACGGCAGTGTGCAAATGGGTCACAGCGGAGCGTATTTTTGGAAGGGTAAGGTCGCCGCCTCGCAGTTCTTTACCTCGGTTCCCTTTGGCATGAACGCCCAAGAAATGAACGGCTGGCTACACTACGGTGGCGGCTTAGAACTGTGGCGAGAGATCTACAAACCATTCAATCTAATCCCCTTTGCCGGTGGTAATACTGGTGTGCAAATGGGCGGTTGGTTTAATAAACAAATCAACTCCATCGAAGATGTACAGGGTTTAAAAATGCGCATCCCGGGCTTGGGTGGTGAAGTACTCAACCGCGCTGGCGGCACCGCAGTGACCATTCCAGGTGGCGAGCTATACACCGCTTTGAAAACCGGCGTGATCGATGCCACCGAATGGGTCGGTCCTTACAACGACCTAGCCTTTGGATTCCACCAAGCGGCCAAGTATCTGTACTACCCTGGCTGGCACGAGCCAGGCTCGGTGCTGGAATTCACTGTGAACCAATCAGCTTGGGATTCCTTGCCTAGTGACTTACAGGCGATTGTCGAAGTGGCCACCCGCGAAGTCAATCAAGACATGTTGGATGAATACACCGCGCGCAATAATGCCGCCTT
>CAZBWS010000093.1:0-7671 GCA_964495705.1 uncultured Gammaproteobacteria bacterium | reverse complement strand
TACTATGCTGTCTTTGATATTTACGAGCTATATCTCAATGTTACGTTATCCCCTTATCATCTTATCTAGCGCTGTATTATTTGCTTGTGGCGGAACAAGTGGCCAAATCGACACGGACGATGCTGGTTTGCCTGAGAGTGGCGACACTACCCTTCAGGTCAGCTTAGTTGAAAACACTGCCACAGTACGCCGTTTTAGTGCGGCAGAGGCCTCGGATGCGATAGACTTTTCCCTAGATGTCAATGCGGTTAACTCTGTTGTCTTTAGTGTTGTTGGCGGAGAGGATGAGGCCTTATTTACGATTGCTCAAAATATTAACAATGACCACCTACTGCTTTTTAACTCGCCACCTGATTTTGAATCCCCTGGAGATGCAGACCAAGATAATGTTTATGAGTTGGAAGTGAGAGGAGCGAGCCCTACAGCTAGTACCACCTTGGAAATGCAGGTGACGGTGACGGACGCCGCTACAATCACAGCAAACGCTACAGCCACGTTGAATGATACCGGTATCACTTTATGTGGCGATTTTGCACCAGCAGCCACGCATAATAACGATGTCGATTGTATTAGTGGCGGGGCAACTGACCCCGATGGTGATACTCCTAGCCCCCAAGATGCCCATGTAGGTAGAGACAATATGAGCTTAGCGAGTCCTTCGAGCTTAACCAAGGTGGGTGAAGGCGATGGGGGGTTCGACTTTACAAAGCTCAATACGCAAGGGGAGGTATTATCTAGCAATGCTTCGTCCTGGGCTTGTGTGAAAGATAATGTCACGGGTTTGATTTGGGAGGCGCGAGACGATACAGACTTACAAGATGAGACTGAGGCTACTATGCATATTGCAGACGTTAATGCGGCGTCCTTGTGCGGGTCCGATCAGTGGCGTTTGCCGAATCACAGTGAGTTATTGGGCTTGTTGGACTACAGCGTCAGCACTGCACCCTTGACGAGTAGTCAATTCTTTTCTGACACTCAGACTAATGCCGCCTACCGAACCGCTCCGCCAAGCTCGGCGACTCAGGTTTGGACGGTCTCTTTTAATGACGCTAGTTTGTCTAGTCAGGTTCGAACCTTGAGTTTGGCGATACGTTTGGTGCATGGAGAATAGCTATGAAGTATATAAAAATCATCGGCCATTTATTATTGTTGCCTAGTTTATTGGGCTTTTCAGGCCTGGCTGCTGCCGCGTGCAGTGGTGCAGAAGACCGTTATGTCCTACAAAACTCAGATACAGAAGTATTAGACAATACGACGGGATTGATTTGGCAGCGTTGTAGTGCAGGGCTTTCTGATACAGATTGTACAACAGGTGGCGCTAGTGCAGTGAATTGGAAGGCGGCGATAGAATTGGCTGACGAAATTTGGCGTCTACCTAATGTTAAAGAGTTGGCGAGCTTATTGGAGGCTGAGTGTACTAACCCCTCAATTAATATCACGCTTTTTCCTGCAACTTCTACTAGTGCTTATTGGACGGCAACGCCTGATACCGCGGCCGCAACTAATGCTTGGCAGGTGGATTTTGCTGCGGGAGCAACCTCTTCGGCAGCGAAGACAGCTGCATTACAAGTGCGTCTAGTGAGAAATCAATAGTGGTATGCGGATAGGCTGCTGGCAGACTATCCGCATTAAATGGTTAAGCCTTCAGGAGCTTGGCTACATCCTTAGCAAAGTAGGTCAAAATGCCGTCAGCACCGGCGCGCTTCATACCTAGCAGCGACTCCATCACTACCGCTTCTTCGTCTAACCAGCCATTTTGTGCGGCTGCTTTGAGCATGGCGTATTCACCGCTGACTTGATAAACGTAAGTGGGTGCTTTGAACTCGTCTTTGATGCGGCGCACGATATCTAAATAGGGCATACCTGGTTTCACCATAACCATGTCGGCGCCCTCGGCTAAATCTAGGCCAACTTCATAGAGAGCTTCGTCGCTATTGGCGGGGTCCATCTGGTAACTGTATTTATTGCCGCCGCCCAAGTTGCCTGCAGAGCCCACAGCGTCTCGGAAGGGGCCGTAAAAACTAGAGGCGAATTTTGCTGCGTAGGCCAGTATGCGCGTATTGCGAAGTTCTGCTTGTTCCAAACCCGTGCGGATAGCTTGTACACGGCCATCCATCATGTCAGATGGGGCGACAATGTCCGCCCCCGCGTGCGCATGGGAAACGGCTTGTTTGACCAATACGTCGACTGTCTCATCGTTTAGCACATAGCCCTTATCGTCAATCAGGCCGTCTTGACCGTGGGTGGTGAAGGGATCTAGAGCCACGTCGGTGATCACGCCGAGTTCTGGGCAAGCGGCTTTGACAGCACGTACCGCACGCTGTGCGAGGCCATCGGCGTTATAGGCTTCGGCCGCATCTAGAGATTTTTTGGCATCGCCAACCACGGGGAAAAGGGCGATGGCAGGAATACCCAGCGCCATACATTCCTGTGCCTCAGTAACGAGCAGGTCGATACTGACCCGCTCTACGCCTGGCATAGAGCTGATGGCTTCTCGCTGCCCTGTGCCCTCAATCACAAACATAGGATAAATCAGGTCATCTGTGGCCAAAACGTTCTCACGCATTAAACGGCGGGAAAAGTCATCTGCGCGCATACGGCGCATTCGGGCATTAGGAAATTGGCTGGTTTTTATACTCATCTGCTTGGTCTATATCTAGTTGCATGAACGATTGAAGTGTAATCATAGCATTTAATAGGAAAAATCCATCCTTAGACATTGTTAGCGCCGCCACCTTTTGGTAGCGTTCGCCTTTGGCGCAATGAGGCCAACTCTACTGTGTAGAAATGGCTCTCATTGAAATGGTAGATGCCCAGCCCCATTGGTTTGGATTTGTGCTGGTGGAATGAAGAAAAGAAGATATGTTTGCAAAATTATTTAAGCCCAAGTGGCAGGTCGGCTCGACGGAGCAGCGTTTAGCTGCTGTAGAGAAATTTAACCCAGAGCTAGTCAAGGAAAAAACAGCGCTATTCAAAATGATTAGCGACGATGCTGAGTCGAGAGTACGTGCCGCTGCGGTGAAGCGTTTTGAAGACAATGAGACTCTTCAGCAGTTACTTAAAGACGCACAAAACGATGATACCAAGGAAGTGATTCAACGCCAGTTGATCAATATTCTGGATGAAAGCGGCTTGGCATCAATGGATGAGTCCCAGCTGTTGGACGTGGCCCTACAACATAAGCAGGCTAAATTGCGCCAATTGGCCGCAGAGAAAATTAGCAAAGGCGGCTTATTAGATGTACTGGCACGTGAATCTAAAGACAAAGCAGTGCAGCGCTATGTGCGTCACGCCTTGAAGGGTGTCAAAGAAGAGCGAGCGGAACAGGCGGCAAAGTCACAAGCGGTAGACCAGTTGTGTGAGACGCTGGAAGGCTTAGTAGGGCGCGGCAGTATCGATAAGTTCTTTTTAGCCAAATATGAAAAGGCAGAGCAACAGTGGCAGACACAGGAAAGCCAGCCCAGTGCCACCCAGCAAGAGCGCTGGCAGAAAGCCATTCAAGCCTGTGCCGCAGACTTTGATCAGCTTAAGGCGGAGCAAGAGGCCGAGCGCCAGAAAACACAGGCTGCCAAAGATGCAGTGGCATTAATTGATCAGTTAGAGAGCCAGGCAAGTGGCCTGCGCAGCAAGGCGCCTGCTGCAGAGCTTATTCAGGGCTTGTTGAATATGACAGCGGGCAGCTGGGATGCGGTACAAAAACATGTTCAGCCGAGCGCAGAGCAAATACGTTCTTATAGCGCGGCGCGTAAACAGCTGGAAAAGTACTGCGTGACCTTGGGCGAGCTGCATACCCATGAAGAAGAATTGCAGGCAGCTATTAATGAAATTGAGTTGTTTGACGGTAAAAAGCCGGCAGATATCATTGCACTGCGTGAAAAGTTTCAAGCTCAGCGCCAGCGTATTCAATGGCCAGAAGGTGTGGCAAGCCCCGCATTGCTGACACATTGGGAGCAGGCGTGTTTTAAGTTAGATCAGCTGAAGCGCGATATCGAAGCGGGTGAAGACGAGGCTATCCGCATCTTGATGCGCAAGCGTCGCCAGTTGGATGTGCATATAGAGAAAGGTGAGTTGAAAATAGCTAACCGTATTCATGCGCAAATTCATCATCAGCTGGAGCAGATTTGGGGCAAAGAGCTAGAGCGCCAAGAGCAGCGCCTGCAGCCCTTAGAAGAAAAACTGCAAAAGCTGCGCGACTGGCAGGACTACAGTACTACGCCTAAGAAAGAAGAGCTGTGCACACGCATGGAAGAGCTTATTAGTACGGAAATGGATGCACTGGATCGTGCGGATGCCATTAAAGCGATGCAAGAAGAGTGGCGCGAGCAGACTTCCGTTAACATTAAAGAAGATGACCCGCTGTGGACGCGCTTTCAAGAGGCTGGCCACAAGGCTTACGAACCCTGTGGGGCTTACTATGCCAAGTTATCTGAGCTGAAACAGGAGAATTTGCAAAAGCGCCGAGAGTTGTCGCAGCAGTTGGAAGATTACTTAGATGCAGTGGACTGGGAAAAGGTCGATTGGCGCAAGCTGCAAGCGATATTGCGTACCGCTCGTGAAGAGTGGAAGCAGTATGAGCCTGTACGCTTTCCTGAGGCCAAACCTGTGCACAACGGGTTCTTTAAGCTCGTCGATCAAATCAACGAGAAGCTGAAAGGTCATTGGCAGGAAAACCTTGAAGCTAAAGAAGAGTTAATTAAGAAGGCGGAAGCCTTGGTGGAGCATGAAGACTTGGCTCAGGCGATTGAAAAGGCGATCTTCTTGCAAAAGCAGTGGAAAGAAGTGGGTCATACCTTCCGCAGTCGTGAGCAAAAGTTGTGGAAAGGTTTGCGAGCTGCTTGTGATGCCGTATTTGCACGTAGAGATGAAGAGCGTAAGGCAGAGCGTGCAGAGGCGGACGGCCATATTAAAAAGGCTGAAGACTTAGTTGCTCAAATGAAGGCGCTGGCTAAGTTAAGCGACGCTGAGTTATTAAAGAGTTCAGAGCAAGCGGAAGCACTGCAGGCTGAATTCGATGAAATTGAGCTGCCAGAAAAGCTAGAGCGCCCTATTGGCGGAAAATTTAGCGATGCCCGTCGCAGCTATGAGCAACAAGTTGAAGGCATAGCAACACGCAAGAACCAGGCAACACTGGAGCATATGGCTGCCGCTGCGGCATTATGCGATAGCAGTGAAAACGCTGTTTTACAGGGCCAGGCTTTGGATGCAGATAAGCTGGCAGCAGATTGGGCGGCCCATGCGGATAGCCTGACAGAGAGCGATAAGCTGGCTTTACAGGGCCGCTATGATGCTTTGTTGGCAGCATTAGAGAAGGGTGACTCTGCTTTGGGTGATTTGTCTGCCAATTTAGACTCGTTAGAGCAGTTAGCGATTGAGCTGGAAGTATTGATGGATGTTGAAACGCCAGACGAGTACCGCGGTGAGCGTCGCGCCTATCAATTAGACAAGATGTCTGAAGGCTTGGGTGGGGGCAAGGATAGCGCTGAGCAGAAGCAGGAGTTTATCCAATTGCGCAAGCGGTGGTATGCCACTGGCGCAGTAGCAGCCGATCAGCGTGCGAGTTTACAGGCGCGCTTGGCTGCTGTGTGTAACAAATAATCGGCGTCTACCAGATGTAGTGGCTTGTGGAGCAGGGTGACACAAGCCACTGACTTGCTCATAAAAAGTCGGCAACTCAGTTGACAGATGGGCTGCTTATCTGGATAATTCGCCCTCCAAATTCCGAATCAATTGCAGGATTAATATAGTGGCTAATTCAGCACAAGCGCGTAAACGCGCACGTCAGTCAGAAAAGCGTCGTCAACACAACGTGGCACTACGCTCTCGCATGCGTACTTTCGTTAAGAAAGTTCAAGTCGCAATTGAAGGTGGCGATAAAGCTGCTGCACAGGCTGCTTTGCAAGAAGCTCAGCCAGTGATGGACGGCATGGTAAACAAAGGCCTAGTTCATAAGAACAAAGCTGCACGTAGCAAGAGCCGTTTGAACGCTGCTATCAAGGCTATCTAAGCCTTGTCTGCTGACGTAAGTCGGCAGCTGCGTAATACGAAAAGCCGCCGCCAGTTATCTGGGGCGGCTTTTCTGTGTCTGCATCAAATGTTACCCATACAAGCTACACAGAACTATTCTATAATCGGCGCAAATAACCGAGACATAATGCATTGAGCGAACTAGATAACTCAGCACCCGCCGACAAAAAAGGCGGGCTATTGCGATCCACTCTAGTGTTTAGTGGCATGACACAGATCTCACGCATCTTAGGTCTAGTGCGGGATATTGTCTTCGCTTATATTTTTAAGGTTGGTGGTGCCACTGACGCCTTCTTTGTCGCTTTTAAAATCCCTAACTTCTGTCGCCGCCTATTTGCTGAAGGCGCCTTCTCTCAGGCCTTTGTACCCGTGTTTGCCGAGTATAAGGAAAAACGCAGCTTCAATGAGTTGCAAGATTTGATTGCCAGAACCAGTGGCACGCTTGCTACGGTCTTGTTTGTGATCACCGCAATTGGCATCTTGTTAGCGCCCTGGGTGATGGGTTTGTTCGGCTATGGCTTTGTACAAAAGCACCCCGAGACCTATGGCTTAGCAACCGATTTACTCAAGATTACCTTCCCTTATCTATTTTTTATCTCTCTTACCGCCATGGCGGGAAGTATATTGAATAGCTTTGGGCGTTTTGCGGTGCCGGCAATTACGCCGGTATTGCTGAATATCAGTTTGATCGTTGCCGCCTTGTTTTGTAGCCAGTATTTTGATGAGCCCGTGATGGCTTTGGCGTGGGGCGTGTTGGTTGCGGGTATTGCGCAGCTGCTATTTCAATTGCCTTTTTTATTGAAACTGGGCCTGCTTCGCCTGCCGCGCTGGGGCGCTAAAGACGAAGGCGTACGCAAGATCATCACCCTGATGATTCCTGCCTTATTTGGCTCGGCGGTGGTGCAAATTAACCTACTGCTCGATACTGTGATCGCCTCCATGTTGGCGGAGGGTAGCGTTAGCTGGCTGTATTATTCGGATCGCTTAGTGGAATTTCCCTTGGGTGTATTTGGTGTGGCGGTGGGCACGGTGATTTTGCCGACGCTGTCGCAAAAACATGCATCCGACAACCCGCAAGGCTTTGCTCACACCATGGACTGGGCTTTGCGTTTGGTGGTTGTTATTGCATTGCCCGCCATGGCGGGCTTGATGGCATTATCTGCACCCATGCTGACCACCTTGTTCCAGTACGGCGCCTTTACTGCAGAAGATACACGTATGGCCTCCTATAGTTTGATGGCTTATTCCTTGGGGCTGCCGGCTTTTATCTTGATTAAATCGTTAGCGCCGGGCTTTTATGCTCGCCAAGATACTAAAACCCCTGTGCGCATAGGCCTGATCGCCATGGTGATTAATATGGGGCTAAATATTGCCATTGTTGCCCCCATGGTGATCTACGATTTCGCCGCGCCACATATGGGTTTGGCGCTAGCGACGGCGGGCTCGGCTTGGATCCAAGTGCTGATGTTGTTTATGGCGCTGAAAAAGCAAGAAGTCTATCAGCCCGAAGCGGGCTGGGCGGGTCTATGGATAAAAGCCTTTTTGGGCTGTGTGGCCATGGCGGCGGCGATTCTTGCCTTGTCGCCTGTGGATTGGGCGCAGTGGCTGTATTGGCAGCGTGGGCTGATGTTGCTTGGCTTGGTTGGA
>CAZBWS010000092.1:4544-7740 GCA_964495705.1 uncultured Gammaproteobacteria bacterium | reverse complement strand
GCATAGGTTGGGAATATCCCATGTAGGTTGCGGTTGAGCTTGCGAAGCCCAACGGGCAGGTATTAGAATTTGCAGAGTGTTTGGGTATTGCGCGCTGGGCTTCGTGCCTCAGCGCCAGCCTACTGGGAAAACGCCTTGTGTTAGTTAGTAATCGTCGCCATCTTGAAGTGGGTGGTGTTTCCATTTTGGTTGCTGGGTGAGGCTTCTTTCGTGATCGTCAAATTCAAAATGATAATTATGTGTGTGTGGGCAGGTTATTTCGATAGAGTCTTGAGTAAACCCTTTTTCTTGTAAAATTTTCATGTAGCCTTCTGTATCGCCATAGGCATAAATAAAGTTATGCTGGTCGTAAATGAATTGGCCTTCATTGGAAAGCGATGAGACCCATATGTGGTGCCTTCCATCTTGCTCAATATATTCTTGGTTTTCCCATAAAAAAAGTTCGAGCTCTTCGTATGTAAAGGGCGTGGATTCATATCTTCCTGGGCGTTCACCGGTTCGCGAGACAAGAAGTACATGCAAGACGCCAAAAGGCCCATTCATGTTTTTACAAAAATTTAAAATAGCCGCCACCTCCAAAGAAGCGCAGCCGATTTTAAGTCTGTTAAAGCTTTGGAACTCCTCCAGTTCATAGACATTATTCCAAGCGTACTCTTCATTATTGTCTATCGTAGATATTTTAGAAAGCATGGTCACTTCGGCTCAACAATCCTAGCCCCACCCTGCGTCCCAAGTATCAAAACATCCGCAGCCTGCTGAGCAAATATCCCCGTACAAACAACACCCGCCAGGTTATTAATCTCTCGCTCCATTTTTAGGGGCTCCATGATCTCAAGCCCGTGAACATCTAGAATGATATTGCCATTGTCGGTGGTAAAACCGGTGCGTAGCTCGGGGCGACCACCCATGGCGCGTAGCTTGCGAGCGACTAGGCTGCGGGCCATAGGGATCACTTCTACGGGCAGTGGGAATTTACCGAGAATGTTAACGGTTTTAGACTCGTCGGCAATGCAGACAAATTTCTTACTGGCGGCTGCGACAATTTTCTCGCGAGTCAGTGCGCCACCACCGCCCTTGATCAAATTCAGGTAAGCATCGGCTTCGTCGGCGCCATCTACATACAGCTCTAAGCTGCCTGCATTGTTCAGTTCGACAACCTCTATGCCGTGGCCTTTGAGGCGTGCGGCGGTGGCTTCAGAGCTGGCCACTGCGGCCTTGATGCGCTCGGGCATTTCAGCCAACAGGTCGATGAAATGGTTGGCAGTGGAGCCAGTGCCAACACCGATCACTGTGCCAGGCTCTACGTATTTAATGGCTTCGGCAGCGGCGGCGCGCTTCATTTCATCTGCGGTCATGTCTGTGTCCAATGGATGTAGGCTGAAAAGGGGTGTATTTTAACTAGGTTTAGCGGGATCTAGTAGTTATTATGCGACTATCTACCATCAATTGATTAAGCGTCATGGCAATAAATTACTTGGAAAAAATTCTTACGGCGCGTGTTTATGATGTCGCTAAGGAAACCCCGCTGGAGCTGGCAGAAAAATTGTCACAGCGTTTGGGCAGTGAGGTCTTGTTTAAGCGCGAAGACCTACAGCCTGTATTCTCATTTAAGTTGCGCGGTGCCTATAACAAAATTTATCAGTTGAGCTTGCAGCAAGAGCTGAAGACTGTGGTGGCCGCTTCTGCGGGTAATCATGCTCAGGGTGTGGCCCTAGCGGCGCAGCGTTTGGGTATTAAGTCGATTATTGTGATGCCTAAAACGACTCCGCGTATCAAAGTGGAGGCCGTGCAAGCCTATGGGGCAAAGATTGTACTTAAGGGTGACAGCTATGATGACGCCTGTGAGCACGCTTATACGATTGCAGAAAAGCAGCAGGCGCCGTTTATTCATCCCTATGATGACCCTGATGTGATAGCTGGGCAGGGCACGATTGCCGTGGAGTTATTGCGCCAGTGCCAGCAGGGTATTGATGCGATCTTTGTGCCCATCGGCGGCGGCGGTTTGGCGGCAGGTATTGCGGCCTATGTTAAGGCGATTAAGCCGGGCATAAAAATCATTGGGGTAGAGCCAGAGGAGGCGGCAAGCATGCACGGCGCTTTAGCGGCCAATCGTCGTATTACACTCAAGCAAGTCGGTATCTTTGCTGATGGTGTGGCGGTGAAGCAGGTGGGCAAGGAAACCTTCCGTCTGTGTAAGCAGCATCTGGATGACATGATATTGGTGAGTACGGATGAAATCTGTGCGGCAATTAAGGATATCTACGATGATACCCGCTCTATTGCCGAGCCTGCGGGAGCGGTGGCGACTGCGGGTATTAAGAAATATGTTGCTGAGCAGGGCTGGCAGGGTAAGCGAGTTATCTCTTTGGTGTGCGGTGCCAATATGAATTTTGACCGTCTGCGCCATGTGTCCGAGCGGGCTGAAATTGGCGAGCAGCGAGAAATGCTATTAGGCGTAACTATTCCTGAGCACCCAGGCAGCTTTAAAAAATTCTGTGCTGATTTAGGTAAACGTAGTATTACCGAGTTTAACTATCGCTATGCGGATGACGCGCGAGCCCATGTTTTTGCGGGTGTTGAGCTCAGTGGTGCAGAGGAAAAAGCTAAATTGTTAAAGCAGCTCAAGGCCAAGGGCTATGAGCTGCAGGACCTTAGTGATAATGAGATGGCTAAGCTACATATTCGTTATATGGTTGGGGGTTGCCAGCAAAATGTCGGTCGCGAACGCTTGTTTCGCTTTGAGTTCCCTGAGCGACCTGGGGCCTTGCAAACCTTTTTGAGCACCTTGGGGAGGCGCTGGAATATCAGTTTGTTCCATTATCGTAATCACGGCTCGGCTAATGGACGCGTGTTAGTGGGTTTGCAGATAGATAAACAAGATGACGTGAACTTTAAAGCTTTTTTGAAGGACCTTGCCTATGAGTTTGCTGAGGAGACGGATAACCCTGCCTATGCTATGTTCTTGGCTTGAATAAGGCATAAAAAAGCCCGCATTAGCGGGCTTTTTTGTTTTAACGGCTAAGATCTACTTCTTCTTTGCCTTCTTTTTAGCTACTTTCTTCTTAGTAGCCTTTTTAGCGACGGCCTTTTTCTTGGCCGCCTTCTTTTTGGTGGCTTTTTTCTTTGTTACTTTCTTAGCGACCTTCTTTTTAGCTACTTTCTTCTTAGTAGCCTTTTTAGCGACGGCCTTTTTCTT
>CAZBWS010000092.1:0-4444 GCA_964495705.1 uncultured Gammaproteobacteria bacterium | reverse complement strand
TTTTCTTTGTTACTTTCTTAGCGACCTTCTTTTTAGCTACTTTCTTCTTAGTAGCTTTTTTAGCGACTACCTTTTTCTTGGCAACTTTTTTCTTGGTTGCGGCCTTCTTTGTGACTACTTTCTTTGTTGCTTTTTTCTTAGTAGCAGCCCGTTTAATAGCGGCTTTCTTTTTTGTTGTTGCCTTTTTAGCAGTAGCTTTTTTAACAGCCATAGTTTCCCCTCCGGAGGATTTTTTTATGGATCCGTTAATGAGTATAAACAACTATATGAAAATTTCTAGTAAATCAATAGCTAAGACAAGAAAGTGAAAAAAAACGTGAAAGGCGTTTAAAGCATTTGCTGCGACATAGGGGTTGTTAACGAGCTTGAATGACTCCATGCAAGGGGATGTCCCATTCATTGGGAAGGCAGTCGTCAACGGATTGTATAGCGTGGGCGACGCCAATGCGTAAAGGCGCTACATGATCTTTAACGGTAGATAAATAGCGATCATAGTAACCGCCCCCCATACCGATACGGTGTCCATGTTTATCGAAAGCCACTAAAGGTAGATAGATAAGGTCAAGCTTCTCTGCGCTAATACGCGGTGCCGTTGCAGGTGGTTCTAAAATATTGAAACGATTGATTACTAAGTTTTCAGATTCAGTATATTGGGTAAGTACGATGTTGTGCTCGACGATGCGTGGTAGATATATTTTTTTACCATCTGATAAGGCCTGCTGAATGAAGGTATTGAGATTTATCTCATTGCCTACGGAAAAATAAGCAGCAATATGTTCGGCTTCTTTATAGTCTTGGCTATTTAGAATGTTCTCGCAAACAGACTGTGATGCATGATACTGCTGTACGCTGGAAATATTTCGGCGCAATTGCAGGTAGTGCCGGCGGATAGCCGATTGCTTATTGAAGGAGGGGTTTTGCGTGTCTTGCATAATTAGCCTTGCGGCAAAATAAGATAAGGGTGCAACCACCAATGCCGTGGTAGGTCTGCGTCCCTTGAACCAAAAGTTCAAGGTGGGAACAGCTAAATAGGCTTTAGGTTTCCCGCCGTAGCAGGCATACACACCGCATATTTAACACGCTCCCGGGAGCAGTTAATAGGCTCAAGGGGTATTACAGATACTCACAAACAATGTAGAAGCACCCAGTAAACTCATCTTACTCTGCCGCTTATTTATCGCCAATCAGAATAGGCGACAGAATGAAGTTTAAGTACTGGCGAGTTGCTCTAGGGCTTGGCCAATTTGATCGCTTAGGTCGTCCAGCCCAGAGGACAGAGATTCGTAATCCCCTGCTTTATTTTGATTGGCTAGGTGTTCGCGTGTGATGTTGAGGGCGGCCAGGACGGCAATGCGGTCTGCGCCGACTACACCGCTGTCGCGCACTTCTTTCATCTTCTCATTTAAGTAGTCGGCAGAGGCTAGTAGCGCGTTCTTTTCACTAGGAGGGCAGCCTATAGGGAATTCTTTATCGAGAATTTTTACATTTACTGCTACTTGCTTGCTCATTCGCTATCTTCCTGGGCTGCGGCGCTGGCATGGGATTCTTCCATTGCCTTAAGTCGATTGATCATACCTTCGACACGACTGCGCGCCAGATCATTTTTCTCAATGAGCCCAGCGCGTTCCGAAATCAATTGGCCTTGCTGTTGGCGCAAAGAGCGATTTTCATCTTTTAGCTGTGTGCACGCTTGCACCAAGCTCTCTAGTTGCTGGTGTAAATCCGCTAAGCGCGGGTGCTCAGGTCTTTTGGCGTCAAATAAATCCATAGTGCAATAGTAGGCCTGCTGCTAGCGGCGGTCAATATCATTATATATAGATACTGGAATAGCGTTTATACACGGGTCTGGCAATGGTAGGATTCACCTATGAATGATTATGACTTATTAGATGATTGCCTCGCAGCACTTGATGCGGATGTGAACGCGGCTGAAACCCATGGTAGCTTGTGTGGCGTACTGTGTGCTGTGGGTGAAATTAACGATGATGATTGGCTGAAAATGGCGATCGGTGATGGTGGCGGCGAGCTTGTTGTACCTAGTGCGGCAGAAAAAAAGGTCTTGCTGGATGTGGCAGAGAAAACGGCTGCAGATCTAAATGATGGCAGCTTATCATTTCAGCTGATTTTACCTGACGATGAAGCTGATTTAGAAGATCAGGTAATGGCACTGGGAGATTGGTGCAGGGGATTTATGTTTGGTCTGAGCCATGGTGGGCTTCAAGAGCTGAATAAGCTGCCGGGGGACGCCTCTGAAGTGGTTGCTGACTTTCTCGAGATTTCACAGATTGGCGTTGACGGTATGGACAGGGAAGAGGCCGAAGAACAACTGATTGAACTAACAGAATACGTGCGGATGGGGGTTGTTTTGGTCAATGAAGAATTGCAGCCTATGAAGCAGCCACCTCAACAAACTGTTCACTAGGGGCCAATATGCAGCAATCAGAATTTGCCCGTCGCCGCCGCCACTTAATGCGTAGTATGGGGCCAGGCTCAGTCGCGATCATTCCCTCTGCTACAGAGCATATCCGCAATCGTGATGTTTACCACAGCTTCCGCCAAGACAGTGACTTTCTTTATTTGACTGGCTTTAAAGAGCCCGAGTCAGTGGCTGTGTTTATACCGGGTCGCAAGCTGGGTGAATATATATTGTTCTGCCGTGAAAAAGATCCCGCGAAAGAAATTTGGGATGGCTTGCGTGCAGGACAAGAGGGTGCGGTTGAGCAATTCGGTGCAGATGACTCCTTTCCTATAGATGATATAGACGATATTTTACCGGGCTTGATGGAAAATCGGGAGCGCGTGTTCTACACCATGGGGCGCACCCCCAATTTTGATAAAACCATGATGGACTGGTTGAACCGCGTGCGTGGCCAAGCGCGTATGGGGGTTTCGGCGCCCAGTGAATTTATTGATTTGGATCATCAGTTGCACGACTATCGCTTGTATAAAAGCCGCGCTGAAATTAGCGCCATGCGCAAAGCGGCGAAAGTGTCGGCGACTGCACATAAACGCGCGATGGGTGCTTGTCAGCCCGGCATGTACGAATACCAGATAGAAGCTGAAATTTTATATGAGTTTAATAAAGCGGGCATGGGAACGGCCTATCCCTCCATTGTTGGCGGCGGCAAGAACGGCTGCATACTGCACTATATTGATAATGCGGATAGGTTAGCAGAAGGAGACTTATTGTTGATTGATGCGGGCTCTGAGTTTGAGGGTTATGCTGCAGATATTACGCGTACTTTTCCTGTCAGTGGAACATTTAGCGAGCCCCAGCGTGAATTGTATGAAATTACCTTGGAAGCCCAGTTGGCTGCAATCGAAAAAACAGTTCCAGGAAACCACTGGGATGAACCGCACATGGCTGCGGTAGAGGTATTAACGAGGGGGCTGAAAGAAGTGGGGCTACTTAAGGGCAGCGTTGCGAAATTGATTAAAGATAAGGCCTATAGCCGTTTTTATATGCATCGCACCGGCCACTGGTTGGGAATGGATGTTCACGATGTAGGCGATTATAAAATAGATAACGAGTGGCGCTTGTTGGAACCGAATATGGTGACCACGGTTGAGCCAGGCCTCTATATTCAAGCCGCTAAAAATATTCCTAAGCGTTTTCATAATATCGGTATACGCATCGAAGATGATGTCTTAATTACCAAAGATGGCTATGATGTATTGAGTAAAGACGTGCCTAAGGATGTAGCGAGTATCGAAGCCCTCGTAGGCAGTGGCGTATAGACATGCAGTCTTACGATATTGTTATTGTGGGCGGGGGCATGGTGGGGGCAACCTTAGCTTGCGCATTGGCTAAAACCGATTATAGGGTCGCTGTATTGGAAGCCTTTGAGTTTACTGCCCCCAGCTCGCCTAGTTTTGACGATCGCAGTGTAGCCTTATCTTATGGCTCACGCTTGCTGATGCAAGATATGGGGTTGTGGGGCCGCATTAAGGCATACGCCCAACACATTGCAGAGATTCAAATATCAGAGCGTAAGCGTTTAGGTCTAACGCGAATGCATGCGCAAGAAGAAGGGGTTGAGGCACTGGGCTATGTGGTAGAAAACCGCAATTTAGGGGCTGCGTTTCAGCAGTATATTGCTAATGCGGATAGGTTGGATTGGATTGCACCTGCAAAAGTCAAAGAAGTAAATACCCGTGCCGATAGCGTAGAGCTAAGCTATGAATTTGAAGGGCAAGATGCAACATTGCAAGCTAAGCTGTTGGTCGCTGCAGACGGGGCCAACTCCTTTGTACGCAACTGTTTGGATATTGCAGCGCACAGTACCGATTATGGCTTGTCTGCCATTATCGCCAATGTACAAACCCAGCTACCTCATCAAGGGGTGGCTTATGAGCGCTTTACCCCTACCGGCCCTTTGGCCATGTTGCCCTTGCAGCCCTTTGCAAAGCAGTCGCGTAGCTCCTTGGTAATGACGGTGAAACA
>CAZBWS010000091.1:0-7782 GCA_964495705.1 uncultured Gammaproteobacteria bacterium | reverse complement strand
GTCTTATATAACGGTAATCAATTCTCTGTATTAGATGTGGTTGATGCCTTTGGTGATAAGAGAAAAATTCTATCTAAAGATCATGCCACTTTAGACTCCATTGTCATGCCTGAACTGATTGTAGCGGTTGGGATATCCACTAGAAAAGGCAGTGACAGCCTTGACTTATCCAAACTGCCTACGCCAGTGAAAAAGGCAATGGCAGGTGCTATTGCCAATAGCAACTCTAAGCTGCCTATTTCCCAAGATGGTGTGTCTATTGTCGGTAAAATTGATTATGACAAGATGGATAAGTCTCTAAAAGATGCATTGAAAACAGCGGGCGTAGAATTAAAAGGAAATTTATTGGTAGCAGGTACAATAGACGGCTTAACTACGGCTGCCCCCACTGTTGGTTTAAGTATTCAATTGCCTAATTTTGCTTTTACACCTAATGGTAAGCAAGACTTATCGAATGTAATTCGACTGAAAGATTCCACTGCAAATTTCTTTATTAAAATGCGCCCGGCAGAATCGACTTTCCAGTTAGGCTTACAGGGTAATATGGTTTTGCTATTACCACGTAGTGGCTTCCCTAATAACCCAGACCAAGTGAGTATAACGGGTGAACTCTATGCCAATGTACAAGCCACCGGAGCAGGGGTTCGCTTTGCGGGATATTTAAGTGGTGACTGGCGTGCGCCCATGGGCTTTGAGGGCATGAATGTTAAAAATGGTGCAATTCTACTGGGTGTGGATTCAGAAGGAGCAGTTGAGTTTGGTGCTGGTGTCAAAGTGGCCTTTGATATTCCGACGCAAAATAGAGAAATTACAAAAGTCATAGCATTAAAAGGAAAAAGTGCCGATGCGTTTAATAAGACACAACTAGCGAGTTTGAATAAATACGGTGAACAGACCCGATCTAATGAAATTACAACCGGGTTTGTATTGAATCTTGTAGTGTCGTCCGGTGTGCCAATTCCGAAAAAAGTAGGGTTTGTCTATAAAGCAAGCAGTATGAGCCTGGAAGACATTGTTGGTATTAATGATATTTTAATGCGTGGTGTCGTCACCGGAGAGTTGGGCAACAGCATCATTGCCTTATTCAAAGAGGGTGATCCGGTTAAAGATATTTTAAGAGAAGTTCAAAGAGGAGCAAAAGACCGATCTGCCTCTAAACAGTTTATGGAAAGAGTCCAAAACTCTCCCATCCCTTGGGATGAGTTGGCCTTTAAAAATGTCGAACTGTTCTTTGCTACACCCGGTGCCATTCTGTCGGGATTCCCCGACCTAAATGGTCAAATGGGTGTTGCGATTGCAGGGGATGTGTATGTGTCAGGGAAGAAAGTACAAGTGTCCAATACCACCAAAAAATTTGAAATTCGTTTAACCACAGCTGGTCTTGAGTTAGGTGGTTTAGGTGAATTAATTGAAAATACGTATCTGGATGCCGCTTCTTTTACGGTTGAGGCTTTAGCAGCAGAACTGGATTGTCCAAAAGGTGCTTTTTGGGATGCAGGTAAATCCTCTTGTTGGAGTTGCCCCACAGGTTTTCATCGCACACTTGCGGCGGTGGATTCTGACACAGCGTGTATAAAGCGGACTACAACCCAAAAGTCAGCCAAGTTTATTCAAAAAGCGAATACCATTTTTAACTGTCCGACGGGTTCTTTCCACGACCCCATTAATGGTGGTGAATGCTGGAGTTGCCCAAGTGGTTATACGCGGAATGCCAAAGCGGTGACTGATGCTAAAGCCTGTACACAGATTAAATTAGCGGGCACCAAACGGGCGATAAAACATGGAAAAGGCAAGGGTTTGCTTGGTACCGATTGTGGCCACGGTCAATTCTGGGATCCAAATGGTAACTGCTATAGCTGCCCTCGTGGCACAATTAGAGGCGTATCACATGTAGACAGCGATAAAGCCTGTTTTGCCCTAAGCTCACAGTTAAAAGAAGCCAAAGCGACCTTAGTGAGAAAAGGTCAACCTCAAGCGCCGACAGGTTATTCCCAACCTTTTAATGATATTGGCCGTGCTGAATTCTGGGCATGCCCCATTGGATTTAATCGCACTATCTACCCCGTCAATAACGGCCGAGCTTGTGAAGAGGCGAATGTGGAATTTGCCAAAGCCAAATCAGAAGCCAGAGGTAACCTTAAAAATTTAGCTAATAATGCTTGCTTGAGTTTTGATTTTCCAAAAGGTACGACTTATTTAGAAATTAGAGAAGGTGCGAAAGTAGAAGCGAAATACACTTGCTCAACAGAACGTAATAGAACTCAAAGTTGGTTTATGGATAGTGCGAAACGACTTCGCCCCTTACAGTTTTTAAGCTTTAAAGAAGGACAAAGTAAACCACTGTGTATTCAAGCCAGTGGTAAAGGTGCAGCGACTAAGCTATCTCTTGAGCATTGTAAACCTGACAATAATCAAAAATGGTTATTTGATAAAAACAAACGTATTCAAAATAGAGATCAAAACTTGTGTTTGAATAATCAAGCTCAATTGGTAGATTGTGGTTCTAGCAAGTCTTTACAGTGGGAGTCAGGCCCGAAAGTGGTGGATCATAAACAAGCACCTAAATTAGCTGAGAGTGGTCATATGACGGTTGCATCCTCGCTCAATGATTTATGTTTGATGGGTACTAAATCTCCTAAATACGCAGTGAGCATGGAAATTTGTTTGGGTAATAAATCTCAAGTGTGGAAGTTAACCTCTAAAGGGGAATTAAAAACCGCAGAGAATAATTGCTTGGCTATTTCCGGAGGTAAAAAAGAGCCGGGTTCAGCTATTCAAACGCATCGTTGCATTCCTGCAGGTGAAGAGAACTCTAGCAAATGGACTCATTATCAATGGTATCAAGGAGTAAACGGTCAAATAAAAAGCCGTCTTAATGATTTATGTTTGGATGTTGTGAATGCTAATAAAAATCCAGGTGCGAAATTACAAACGCAAAAATGTACAGGCCATGTAGCGCAAAAATGGATCACGACAAGTGCGCCTAAAACAGTTAAAGCAATTAAGCCCTATCAGCCGCCTAAAGCGTTTTACTTAAAAGCAGCACGTTATAAGAAAGCAAGGGGACTGATTGGAACCGATTGTCCCAAAGGACAGTTCTGGGATGCGATTGATGGTTTCTGTTACAGTTGCCCGAACACAACCAATCGTTCCACTCATCCAATTAATTCGGATAAAGCCTGTATAGGTTATGGTGATAAGCCGAGTAAAATTACTTATGCGGGCGGCACACCGCCTAAGAAACCCGCTGTGGAAAACTATCCCTGGAAACAGACCAACGGAGCAGCGAAGGACATTAGTATTAGTTCCACAGGTGTTGTTTGGGTTGTGGCAGCTGATGGCACGATGTACTACCGAGACTTTGCTAAGAATAACTGGGTCGTCATTGAAGGCAAGGCCACTCAGATTGCAGCAGGTAAAGCCGGTAATGTATTCCATATGACCTCTGCGGGTAAGATGTATCGTGGTGGTCTCAGCGGATGGAAGAATTTGCCTGGTACGGCAAGTCATATTGCAGCGGGACCTAATGATGAATTCTGGCACTTAAGTAAAAACAAAGTGGGGCCAGGTGGGCACGCGATTTACCGAATGGTAAATAATCGCTGGACTAAAGTGCCTGGTGAAGCAATACGTATTGCAGTAGGAGCAAAAGGCAAAGTATGGGCAATTAGTGAGAATGGTGATATTTATAAAAGCGCGAATAATGCTAAAAAATGGACTAAAGTGCCGGGTAAAGCGTCAGAAATTGCGGTTGCTCAAACGGGCCGTGTTTGGCATTTGAGTAAAGATGCAGTGGGTAAAGGTGGCCATGCGGCTTATTACTCTGATGATGACGGCGCAAGCTGGCAAAGAATCAGTGGGGAAGTCACGCAAATTGCCACTGCACCCAATGGACAGATTTGGGGGGTGAGTAAGATAAATAAAATTTATGATGGCAACCCTAAACGCTCCCATACTCCAAAGATTAGCTACAAGTGTCCATCGGGTTACGATAAAAATGTAACGCGCCCTTGGACGGCACCCAATGCTTGCGAAAAGCCCGTGTTTAGTCGCGCAACTAAACACCGTAAAGCAGGCGTGTGCCCTTCTGGTCAAGAGAAGCAACTGGCTGGGGGATGGGCTGGATTCTGTATTAGTTGTCCTTCGGGGTATTCCAGAGATATTTTAATTGACCCAGCTAAAAAAGGTGCGTGTTTTAAAGTCAATAAACAAAATGCCCAATACGCAAAAGTGGGTAAGCATGCACGCTGGGATAGTTGCCCAACAGGCTACAAAAAAGACCCCAATGGGTCGTGCTATCAATGCCCGTCGGGCTATGCTCGTACCTTAGCGCCAGTAACTGCGTCTAACGCCTGTGGTGCAGCATTTAAAAAAGCAGTAAAGGCGCAATTTAAAGGTCAATATGGTAGTTGCCCTAGTGGACAATTCAAACATGTTTTCCCTGGCGCACCGGCGAGCTGGCAAGGGTATTGTTTGTCCTGTCCAAAAGGCTACACACGTACTGTGGAGGCTGCTAACTCATCAAAGGCTTGTGTGAAAACGGTTGCGAGTTCTAAGGCGACGACTGCGGCGAAGCGCCATAACAAAGTATCTGGTGTATGTTCTGCCAGTCAGTTCCAGCATTTATTGGGGCCAGCTAGCTGGAATGGACACTGTGTCAGTTGCCCCAGTGGTTATGTGCGAAATGCTAATGCTGTAGATGGCAGCAAAGCGTGTGATAAATTAGAGACTAAGAAGCCCATTATAAGCGTTAATTAGAGCTGCTTTTGCCGAGGGTATTCCCCGCTTGATGGTGTGGACACGATAGCGAGTTATTGCTTTAGCATTGATGGACTTGTGTTTTTCTCTATTAAAATCACCCCTATGGCTGATACCATTACATGGGTAGGTTAAATACTATTCAAGTTTTTACGAGAAACATGTGAATGCATATTTTAATTGCCGATGATCACCAGTTGTTTTTGGATGGTTTGACTATCTTGATAAAAGGCGTTGGCCAAGATGTTTATGTAACACAAGCTGTCAGTGTGGGAGACATAAAAGAAAAGCTACACAAAGGGATGGATTTAGTTTTAATTGATCTTCGTATGCCTGGAATGAAAGGTAAAAAGACATTAGAAGCCTTAATGAAACGCGTACCAAATATTCCTTTTGTGGTTATCTCTGCGACAGAAAGCCAGGCTGATATTGATGCTTGTTTAGAATCTGGTGTAAAAGGATTTATTCCAAAAGCCACGCCTAGCATAGAGATGATTGACATTGTGAAACGTGTATTGGCAGGAGCAGTGCATCACCCTCAACTAAAGAGCAAGCATTTTTCTCAACATCACGATCATGATGCACATGAGGAAGCCCTGCCGGCTATTTTTACTAGTTTAAGTGAACGTCAGCTTCAGGTGTTGTTAGAAATGGCCAAAGGATTTACTAATAAAGAAATTGCAAGTGTGTTAAATATTTCAAATCACACAGTGAAAACCCATATAGCGCATTTATTTTCTGTCTTTAGAGTAAGCAGCCGAGTTGAGTGCGTTCAAAAAGCTCGTTCTATGGGCGTGCTATAAATACCTATCTAACTGTTGTTTTAATTTATCAGGGTCAATGGGTTTATGCATGACGGTGTAACCGCTCTCTGAAATCATTTTTATTCTTTTTGGGTGTGTATCACCTGTAATTAAAAAAGCAGGGACTTTTTGTTCTACATGTTTATGGATGCCTTTAATCGCATCGGTGCCTAACTCGTTATCTCGAAGGCGATAGTCAGAAATAATCAAATCTGGTATAACTTCGCATTCATCAAGTAATCTAATGGCACTGTTGAGCGAGTCAGCAGACAGTGGCGTATACCCCCAGGTGTGCAATACATCATGCATGGCGTCACGTATGTCTTGTTCATCGTCAATAATCAATATAATGCCAGAGCTTGAACTAGGGGTTTGTGGTAAGTGGGCTTCATTTTGACCTAACGTGCTGACATTCCTAGGCAAAGTATTTGATGAAAGCGGTATCTTAATAATGAACTCGGTGCCTGCATTGACGTTCGAGTTAAGTTCAATAGTATAGTCTAGCAAATTACATAAGCGATTAACGATTGCCAATCCTAAACCTAAACCCTTTGATCGATCTCGTTCCGGGTTATCTAGCTGAGTAAACTCGGAGAATATTTTTTCTTGTTGGTTTTTAGGAATACCATGGCCATTGTCACGTACTTTAATCCATAACATATCCGAGTGTGCTTCTGCTAAGAGGGCCACAGTGCCATGATGAGATGTATACTTAAAGGCATTAGCAAGTAAATTAGAAATGATGCGTTGCAAGACGATAGGGTCTGTATGAATAATAAGATTTGACTGTTCAGTTGAAAATTGAATGTTTTTCTCATTAGCAATAGATTGAAACTCATCCTGTAATTGAGAAAATACATCATTTAAAGGCAACTCACTGATTTCAATTTCGATGGCGCCTGCATCAAGTTTTGAAATATCCAAAAGTGAAGTAAACAGCTTTTCTAAGCTTTTCACACTTTTTTGCATGCGACTTACAATGCCTAAATCATAAGTTTTTTTATAACTTAATGAGGTTAATAATAAAGTAAGGGCGTGAAGAGGCTGGCGTAAATCATGGCTGGCCGCTGCAAGAAACTGAGACTTTGCGTGAGTGGCTTCTTCCACTTTAACTAACATATCTTTATTTTGAAAAAGTAATAATGACGATCGCGCAATCGCACCATTCACTCTTAAACTGGTGGTAATCGACACCGCCATATAAGCGTAGCCTAATAAACCTAGAATAAGAAAATCCTGTCTTAGGATGATGGTAGTATTAGATTGTAAAAGCATGGACGGAATTCCATATACAAAAAAACCACCAGGTAAAAAGTTAAGCACCATCCCTGTTGCAATTAAAACTACAAAGCCAGCAAATATGACTGCCAGACTCAATTCGCCAGAGGCAAAATAATGCATTAAAGGCAAGCTGCCCCAGAGCGTACCTGATGTAAATAAAATTCCCAAAGCCACTTTGTACCAGGCAAAGTAATCTCGCTTTTCCTGCGGTGTATTATTAAATTTTCTAAATAAATAAACATAGTATGGCGAGGTAATAAAATGTCCGGCCAACCAGAGCTGCATCGGCAAGAAGCTCATGGAATCCCACAGCAGATAGACCATGGCAAGCAACACCAATAAGGAGGTTCGACCGTTAGTAATAAACTGTTTGTATTGCGCATTCACGAGCTCTTCTAAAACCCGTGGGTCGCTGGAGTCTGTTCTATGCAATAGCCAACGGGCAAGACGGTCTTGGTATGTGGTCATTTTTCTTGTCGCACTTTAAACTTGATGCAAGGTTGCCTTTATTTGAACTAAGCGCCCGTCGGATGTTTCACCGTCATAAGCCTCGACGAGGACGTCATAGAGATCAACATCATAGTCTCTTTGAATAACTGCTTCTCCGATAGCACCGACGAGACGGCCATCAATTGTTAACTTTTTAATTATTTCTTTTTCTGGCATTAAGCCCTCCCCAGAGCATAACGCCTACCCAGCAGCTTGCTGAGTTTGTGCCAATACTTGTATGCTTCATATATAGGATTATTCACCTATAAATCTTTTAAGTAAACGGCTAAGTTGAGGGCATGTAGTTTTATGAGGGAGTTGGAGTAGGCTGTTTGGGCGTTAACGCTCTCTACGGCGGATAAAGCCATTTATAAGCGCCAGACAAGTAATCAGTAGAACAACCATAAACGACACGGCATTCAATACCGGCGTCGAACTGAAGCGTATGCGA
>CAZBWS010000090.1:0-7788 GCA_964495705.1 uncultured Gammaproteobacteria bacterium | reverse complement strand
GCAGTAGACTGTTAATCTATTGGTCCCTGGTTCAAGTCCAGGTCGAGGAGCCATACACAAAAGCCGGTCTTATGATTTTCATGGGATCGGCTTTTTTATTGCGCAAAATAATGCGGATAAGCTGGAAATAGGTATAATCAGCGCCTTCTTTATATTTAATAACATGTGGCCTTGCGTATGGGTCACCACTGGGGATAAAAATGCCTGTAATCACTCTGCCAGATGGCACTCAAAAAATCTTTGATAACGCCGTATCTATTCTAGATGTCGCCATGGATATTGGCCCAGGTTTAGCCAAAGCTACCATTGCAGGTAAGGTAAATGGCGAGCTGCGTGACGCGAAATTGCCGATTACAGAGGATGCATCGTTACAGATCATTACTGGACGAGACCCAGAGGGTTTGGAGATTATTCGCCATTCTTTTGCCCACCTTATAGGACACGCGGTTAAGCAGCTTTACCCTAATGCCAAGATGGCAATCGGTCCTACGATTGATAATGGCTTCTACTACGACATCGATTATGACGAGCCCTTTACACCCGATGATATGGCGGCGGTAGAGAAGCGCATTAAAGAGCTGGTCAAAAAAGACTACGAGGTTGAGATTGAAAAAGTCACTCAGGCTCAGGCGGTAAAGGCGTTTGAAGATCGGGGTGAGCCCTACAAAGTAGAAATTGCCTCCGAGATTCCCGCAGGTGAAGAGATTAAGCTCTATCACCATGAAGAATACACCGATATGTGTCGCGGCCCTCATGTGCCGAGTACGCGCCATCTGCGTGTCTTTAAATTGATGAGTATTGCTGGCGCCTACTGGCGCGGTAACTCTGACAATAAGATGTTGCACCGTATCTATGGTACGGCTTGGACGGATAAGAAAGATTTAAAGTCCTATTTGAAAATGTTGGAAGAGGCCGAAAAGCGTGATCACCGCAAGCTAGGTAAGGCCTTAGATCTATTCCATATGCAGGAAGAGGCGCCTGGTATGGTGTTCTGGCATGACAAGGGCTGGACCGTATATACCGAAGTACAGAATTACATTCGCAATCTGTTGCGCAAACACGACTACCAGGAAGTGCATACACCCCAGGTCGTTGATCGCGTGTTGTGGGAAAAGTCAGGCCACTGGGATAAGTTTGGCGACATGATTTTCTCTACGCACTCAGAGAGCCGCGATTATGCCGTAAAGCCCATGAACTGCCCCTGTCATGTACAGATCTACAACCAAGGCTTGAAATCTTATCGCGACCTGCCACTGCGCATGGCAGAATTTGGTTCCTGTCACCGCAACGAACCTTCAGGCTCATTGCATGGCATTATGCGTGTACGTAACTTTGTACAAGATGATGCCCATATCTTTTGTACCGAAGAACAGATTCAGTCTGAGGTATCCGCATTCATTGATTTGGTGTTTGATGTTTACAAGGATTTCGGCTTTGAAGATATCGATGTTGCACTGTCTCTGCGCCCAGAGCAGCGTGTGGGCAGCGACGAGATGTGGGATCAAGCGGAAGAGGCCTTGGATGTGGCGTTAAAAGCCAAGGGCTTAGATTTTAGGGTTCAGCCAGAAGAAGGGGCGTTCTACGGGCCTAAAATTGAATTTGCTTTGAAGGACTGCTTGGGGCGAGTGTGGCAATGCGGCACGATTCAAGTGGACTTTTCCATGCCCGAACGACTGGATGCTCAATATGTGTCAGAAGGGGGGGATAAGAAAACCCCCGTGATGTTACACCGTGCTATTTTGGGTTCACTAGAGCGATTTATCGGTATTTTGATCGAAGAGCATGAGGGCCGCTTCCCTGTGTGGTTGGCGCCAGTTCAGGCGATGATTATGAATATTACCGACAAACAGAGCGATTTTGTTAAAAAAGTTAAAGAAATACTTGAAAATCAAGGATTAAGAGCCGATACGGACTTGAGAAACGAGAAGATCGGCTTTAAAATCCGCGAGCACACACTTCAGCGCGTGCCTTACTTGTTAGTAGTAGGTGATCGCGAAGTGGAAAATGAGCAGGTAGCAGTTCGTACTCGCAGTGGCGAAGACCTAGGCACCATGGGTGTTGAAGAATTTGTCGAGCTATTAAAGGCGGACATAGTAGACCGTAAGACTGTTTAACCAATATTGATAAAACTTGAGGTAATACACCATCGCCGCACCTAGAAGACAGCCACAACAGCAACAGCCCAAAAACCGTATCAATGGGTTGATACAAGCACGTGAAGTGCGCTTGATTGATGCAGAGGGTGAGCAGGCGGGTGTCGTGAACCTGCGCGAAGCTCAGGCGATGGCTGATGAAGCGGGTCTAGATTTGGTTGAAATTGTACCCAATGCAGAGCCGCCAGTATGTCGAGTGATGGACTATGGCAAGTTCAAGTTTGAACAAAGTAAGAAAGCTCACGAAGCAAAGAAGAATCAAAAGCAGACCAAGGTAAAGGAAATCAAATTCCGCCCAGGTACTGAAGAAGGCGATTACAATATTAAATTGAATCGTTTGAAAAAGTTTTTGGGTGATGGTGATAAGACCAAAATCACCTTGCGCTTCCGTGGTCGGGAAATAGCTCACCAAGAACTAGGTCGCGATTTATTGAAGCGAATCCAAGCTGACTTGGAAGAGCTGGGTCAAGTAGAACAGTTTCCTAAGATGGAAGGTCGCCAGATGGTTATGATGCTGTCGCCGATCTCTAAGAAAAGATAGGTCGCTAACTAGCGATACAAAATTTAATGCGCATAGGCTCAGCTTATACGCGTTATTAAACGGCGAAAGCGGGCAGGGCATTGCCTTCTGCGTCATTTTATTAACCCTAGAACATTAGGAGTCAAAAATGCCCAAGATGAAAACCCACCGAGGCGCTGCCAAGCGTTTTCGCTTAACAGGCAAAGGCCAAGTTAAGCGTGCTCAAGCTCACCGTCGTCACATCTTGACGAAGAAGAGCACTAAACGTAAACGTCATCTGCGTAGTGACATTCAGCGTATACATAAAGTAGACGTTGCATCGATTAAACGCATGATGCCTTACGCATAGGAGATTGAGAAATGGCTAGAGTAAAACGTGGTGTTACCGCACGTGCACGTCACAAGAAAGTTTTAAAGAAAGCGAAAGGTTACTACGGTGCTCGTTCACGCGTTTATCGCGTTGCGAAACAAGCAGTAATCAAAGCAGGTCAGTACGCTTACCGCGACCGTCGTCAAAGAAAGCGTCAGTTCCGTCAGTTGTGGATTGTGCGTATTAACGCCGGTGCACGTATGAATGGTCTGTCTTACAGCCAGTTCATGAACGGCCTGAAAAAAGCAGAGATCGAAATCGATCGTAAAGTACTAGCTGATTTGGCAATGAACGAGCAGGCCGCATTTAGCCAGCTTGTTGAAAAGGCCAAAGCTTCCCTAGCTGCTTAAGCGCTTTTAGAAGTACGAAAAAAGGGAAGTCACTGGCTTCCCTTTTTTTATGTAAATAGTTTGAGGGTTTTACAAGGCTGATTTTTTGTAAGTTGGCCGTGCAAAGCTTTTATATTAAATAGCCTTTAGGGCGAGAAATGTCTGAATTAAATACAATCGTAGAGCAGGCGTTGGCACAGGTTGCCGCGGCTGAAGACCTCAAAGCACTGGATGAAATCCGCGTGCAATATATGGGTAAAAAAGGCCCGATTACTGAGCAGCTCAAGGCGTTGGGTAAGCTGCCGGCGGAAGAGCGCTCTAAGGCTGGTCAAGAGATCAATGTAGCTAAGCAGTCGGTGGCGCAGGCTATTGAGGCCCGCCGCAAGGCTATGGAAGACGCGCGATTAGCACAGCAGTTGGCGGCAGAGTCTATTGACGTAACACTGCCTGGACGGGGCGTAAAATCTGGCGGATTACACCCCATTAGCTTAACCTTGAATCGTATTAAGTCCTTGTTTGCGCAAATGGGCTTTAGCGTTGAGGTGGGGCCCGAAATTGAAGATGAGCATCACAATTTTGAAGCGTTAAATATTCCAGAAAACCACCCTGCTCGGGCCATGCACGACACCTTTTATTTCGGCTCGGGTGACGTGTTGCGTACGCATACTTCACCTGTGCAAATTCGCACCATGGAAAAGCAAGAGCCACCGATTCGCATTATCGCCCCAGGGCGCGTATATCGCTGCGACTCTGATTTGACCCATACGCCCATGTTTCATCAGGTAGAAGGCTTGCTGATTGACAAAGAAGTCACCTTTGCTGACTTAATGGGAACCTTAGATCAATTCCTCAAGGCCTTCTTTGAGCGCGACGATTTAGAAACGCGCTATCGTCCTTCTTACTTCCCCTTTACTGAACCCTCTTCTGAGGTCGACATTCAGTGTGTCATGTGTAGCGGTAAAGGTTGCCGTGTGTGTGGCCATACAGGTTGGCTAGAAGTGCTAGGTTGCGGCATGGTGCACCCGAATGTTTTTAAACACGTGAAAATAGATAATGAAGAATTCGTAGGTTATGCCTTTGGCATGGGCGTAGAGCGCCTGGCTATGTTGCGCTACGGCGTTAACGACTTACGTATGTTCTTTGATAATGACTTACGCTTTCTTAAGCAATTCAACTAAACAGGGTTTATAAAAATGATTATTAGTGAACAGTGGCTAAGAACCTTTGTTGACCCTGAAATGAATACTCAGGATTTGGCCCATCGTTTAACCATGCTGGGCTTAGAAGTAGACGGCATTGAGCCTGCTGCCCCTGAATTTACGGGTGTTGTGGTTGGCGAGATTGTAGAGATCGCAGCACATCCCGATGCGGATAAGCTGCGCGTCTGCCAAGTGGCGGGCAATGGTGAAGGCTTAACTCAGGTTGTCTGTGGTGCCAAGAACGCTGCGCAGGGTATCAAGATTCCCTTTGCCACCGTTGGTGCTAAGTTGCCTGGCGACTTTAAAATTAAAAAAGCTAAACTGCGTGGCGTAGAGTCATTGGGTATGTTGTGTGCAGCAGCGGAACTAGGTTTAGAAGAAAGCTCTGAGGGCTTGCTTGAATTGCCTTTGGATGCGCCCGTGGGCGAGGATATACGCGACTACTTAAGCTTGGATGATCAGCTAATTGAAGTTGATCTGACCCCCAACCGCGGAGACTGCTTGAGCATGTCGGGAGTGGCCCGTGAAGTGGCCACTGCTAGCCAATCCGCATTGAATCAGGTGGATGTGCCTGTGGTTGTGGCAAGTATTGAAGACAAGCTGAGCGTTGAGTTGAAGGCGGTTGTCGAGTGCCCTCGCTACGCAGGCCGAATTATACGTTCAGTAAATGTGAAAGCCGAGACACCTATGTGGATGTCGGAGCGTTTGCGCCGTGCGGGCGTGCGCCCGCTCAGCCCAGTGGTGGATGTAACCAATTATGTGATGCTAGAGCTAGGCCAGCCCATGCACGCCTTTGATCTAGCCAAGCTAGACGGTGGTGTAGTTGTACGCATGGCGGAGCAGGGCGAGAAGCTACAGCTGCTAGATGACTCGGAAGTTGAGTTGAATGCGGATACACTCGTCATAGCCGATCACCAGCAGGCCCATGCCATGGCGGGTATCATGGGCGGGCTGCAAAGCTCGGTCACCGATGCCACGCAAGATATTTTATTAGAAGCGGCCTTCTTTAATCCCGATTTGATCAAGGGTAAGGCACGCAACTACGGTATGCATACCGATTCTTCTCATCGTTTTGAGCGCGGTGTTGATCCTGCGCTACAGGAGCGTGCGATCGAACGTGCTACGGCATTATTACTGGATATTGTTGGCGGAGAAGCAGGGCCGCTAGTATTGGCTGAAGGTGACAATTTTAGCGCGAAGAAAGAGTCCATCGTATTGCGCGCCTCACGTATCAAACGCTTATTAGGCATTGAGTTTGAGGCTCACGATGTGGTTGATATTATGCAGCGCCTCGGTATGGGCGTTGCGGTGCTAGAAGATGGCTGGCGTATTACTCCGCCGAGCTTCCGCTTTGATATCAACATCGAAGCTGATTTAATCGAAGAGCTGATGCGCTTGTATGGCTATGACAACATTCCCTACACGCTGACCAGTACAGCGCCAGGTATCCAAGCTGATGATGAGGCTCTGGTTCCCCTTGATAGCTTAAAACTCGCACTAGTTGAACGTGGCTACCAAGAGGCCGTCTGTTATAGCTTTGTCTCTGCAGACTTACAAAAGACCTTTGAGCCCGAGCAGCCAGCGGTGGCGCTGGCCAACCCTATCTCTTCTGAGTTAGGCGTCATGCGCACCAGCTTGATTCCTGGCTTGGTGAGCACCTTGCAGTACAATCTTAATCGCCAGCAAAAGCGTTTGCAGATATTTGAAACGGGGCTGCGCTTTGTGCCTGCGTCTGAAAATGAAACGAACCTGGACAGTCTTAAGCAAAACCCCATGTTAGCGGGTTTGATCTGTGGCACAGTGGAGCCTGAGGGCTGGAATACGGATACTCGTGGCTATGATTTCTTTGATATTAAGGCGGATGTAGAGGCCTTGTTAGCGCCAGCTGGCATACAAAACTTCCGCTTTGCGGTTGCCCAACACCCCGCCTTGCACCCTGGGCAGTCGGCTGAGGTCTTACGTATTCTTGAAGACGGATCAGAGCAGTCGGTTGGCGTGCTCGGCGCATTGCATCCACAGTTGGCTAAAAAGTTGAAATTAAAGCAAAAAGCTTTTGTTTTTGAACTGCTTAGCGACTTAATTAGTCTTGGAGCAGTCACTCAGTTCCAGTCCTTGTCAGAATTTCCGGCAAGCCGCCGAGACCTAGCCCTAGTGGTTAAGACTAGTGTTAGCGCACAATCCCTAGTGGATTGTATCAAAAAGTCGGGTCCTGAGTTCCTACAAGAGGTAAGCGTGTTTGATCTCTATGAAGGTGAAAACCTAGAGTCGGGATCAAAAAGCGTCGCTTTAAGCTTGATTTTACAGGACTTTTCCCGCACTCTTAACGACGAAGAAGTGGAGTCGTCACTGTCAACGATATTGTCGACCCTAGAAAAACAACTGGGCGCAACACTGCGGGAGTAGGGCAATGGCATTGACCAAGGCCGAAATGGCAGAAAGATTATTTGACGAACTAGGGCTAAACAAGCGTGAGGCCAAAGAGTTAGTTGAACTATTCTTCGAAGAAATCCGCGATGCCTTGGTAAAAGGTGAAGACGTGAAATTATCAGGCTTTGGTAACTTCACACTACGCCAAAAAGACCAACGTCCGGGACGCAACCCAAAGACAGGCGAAGAAATTCCGATTTCTGCGCGCCGTGTGGTTACATTTAGACCTGGGCAAAAGCTCAAGTCACGAGTAGAGGCATATGCTGGAACCGAGTCATAATAACGAATTACCGGCAATACCGAGTAAGCGATACTTCACTATTGGTGAAGTGAGCGAGCTGTGTGCGGTTAAGCCGCATGTATTGCGTTATTGGGAACAAGAATTTCCACAGTTGAAGCCGGTTAAGCGTCGCGGTAATCGTCGTTACTACCAGCGTCATGATGTGATCTTGATTCGCCAAATCCGAGGCCTATTGTACGATCAGGGCTTCACCATCGGTGGTGCGCGTCAGCAGTTAGAAGGCGAAGACGTAAAGGACGACAACCAGCAATCACAGCAAATTGTACGCCAATTGCGCGTTGAGCTAGAAGAAGTACTGGATATCCTGAAGCGCTAGACCAGCAATAAAAAGATAATCTGATAAAGCCCCGTCAGGGGCTTTTATTTTGCCGGCCAACTCTGTATTATTCGCCCCCTTGCAAGACTTATCGGAATATAGCTCAGCTTGGTAGAGCACTGTCATGGGGTGGCAGGGGTCGAAAGTTCGAATCTTTCTATTCCGACCAAATT
>CAZBWS010000089.1:0-7896 GCA_964495705.1 uncultured Gammaproteobacteria bacterium | reverse complement strand
GCAGCAGTTAGAGTAGTTTTACCGTGGTCAACGTGCCCGATAGTGCCAACGTTGACGTGTGGTTTCGTTCTTTCGAATTTTTCCTTAGACATGGCCTAAAAACCTTCACATTTTAATGTTTAAACAACGCCACCGTGTGGCACTTAAATACTGGTGCTCACGGGCAGATTCGAACTGCCGACCTCACCCTTACCAAGGGTGCGCTCTACCAACTGAGCTACGCGAGCACTTTATTGCACTCCCACGACATAGATAATCGTTTACATCACAGGAATTCAAATATGTTTATTAAAGTATGGAGCGGGCAGCGGGAATCGAACCCGCATCATTAGCTTGGAAGGCTAAGGTTCTACCACTAAACTATGCCCGCTTAACTTTAATGCTATACCCCTGCTTATGCAGTGATATATTCTTGGAAATGGTGGAGGGGGAAGGATTCGAACCTTCGAAGCACGAGGCAACGGATTTACAGTCCGTCGGGTTTGACCGCTCCCCAACCCCTCCACAGATATTACCAAGGGCGCGAATTGTGCCCGATGGTCACTAGGCAGTCAACGCCTAATGCAAAATATTTGCTGCTACTTTCTAGCAGCAAATAACTTGTCTAAATATGGTGCCGGCACCAAGAGTCGAACTCGGGACCTACTGATTACAAGTCAGTTGCTCTACCAACTGAGCTATGCCGGCGATGTGACAGCTATCTAGGAAAGGCTTCCCAAACAGCGAGGCGCGATTCTAGGCAAACTTGCTGCTGCGGTCAAGGGCTGTAGAAGTATTTTTTAATTTTTTTCATTCTCTGCATCACAATCCTTGCGCAAGTGCTGCATTCCCGCCACACCTTCTCCCAACTCCAATAGGGCCTGGGCATCTACCAACCCCTCTGCAGCGCTATAATCTAGCCAATATATATCCTTATCTTTATAGCGAACCTCAATGCTGGCCTGATAATCTATATTGCGCAACTGGGCCACGCGTTTGATCGCCCCGGTGCGCTGTTTAAATAAACCTAGCGATACTCCGTTAAGCTTGTCATTCGGATTAGTAATCACGAAATAATCCTTCACTCCGGCACTTCTTAAGCTATCCGCAACATTATAGGCCTGCTCGCGACTAGATAACGGTGGGATAAAAACACGATAACCATACGGCTCCTGCTCTTGACTGGAACGCTGCTTAGATTCAGCGCCCAGTGCCTGCAACAAAGCTGAGGCCCGCTTACTCTTGGCCCCCTCCGTAAACGGCCCCAAGGTGTAACACGCTACTTCGAGGCTAGGTTCTGGCTCGGACACAGGCTTTTCAATAACTGCTTCAACTACAGGCTCTGGCACTTCGACAATATCTGGCTCGGATATAAATTCTGGCGCAGGCTTCGGACTGGCTTTTTGAATCTCGGGCTTCGCAAGCTCTGACAATAAAACTAAGGGCTTCGCAAAGGTACTAGGCATCCTTGGCATAGCAGCCTCACGAGCGGCTTTTTCCTGAGTATAAATCCACAGTCCTAGACAGATATTGGCTAACAACAGCAGTAAAAATAAATTTCTCATAGATGTCTTATTATCAATTAAACCGCCGACTCGGCAGCGACCAACAAGCCCTTAAACAACCAATCCACATCCACTTTGCAATGCCTTTGCACAACGGGGCGCAGGGCATTGTACACCAGCGCTGCATCACCTCCAGTGATTACACAGCTCAGCCTAGGATTTAGCTGGGCTTGCTGAGAGAAGACTGACTCTACAACACTTACCAGGGCACCCAGAGTGCCCGCTGCTATTCCTGCTTGAGTACTCGCCCCCAAGCGCCAAGTGCCCCCTTCAACCTCAGGCAATAACTGTGTATTGCTGTGCAAGCTGGAGCGCATCATGCGCAAGCCAGGAACAATCAAACCGCCTTGATGAACACCTTGCTCATCAAGTACATCCAATGTCATCGCCGTACCCGCATCAACCAATAGCGCAGCACCATCAATATGCTGGTGTGCAGCCAATAGCGCCAGCCAACGATCCACACCTAAATTAGCGGGCTCAGCATAGGCGTTAACGACACCTGCTTGCTGAGCTGGGCTGTGCAACTCATGCACAACAAATCCAAAGCCGCTCAGCTGTTTAGCCAGCTCACCCGCTAATGCGGATACCCCCACCGCGGCCAGCCATACACCTTCGATTCCCAGCTGGCTCCATATTTGCGCCTGTTGCAACATATCCCCATGGGCGCACACACCACTGACCTGATGGTTCTCGTCTTCATATAGCTGCCACTTAAGGCGCGTATTGCCTAGGTCCAACAACAGCTTCATAAGGCACCTCGCAAACTCACGTCTCCGGCAAAAAAAGCCTGCTCTTCAGCTCCTGTGCTCAACCGTAAAGCGCCCTGCTCATCAACGCCCAGGCAGATGCCCGCAATATCATTCTGATGCTGTTTGATGACGACCTCTTGGCCTTGATGGGCATTCAGGCCTTCCCAGTCACTCTGCCAAGCGCTAAAACCGCGATGGGCGTAATCACTTAATACCCTCAACAGCGCCTGGATACAAAGCAAGCTCAATTGATTGCGTGATAGCCCTGGCAGGTGAGCCGCCTCAAGGCTGCGCAGGTCTAAGCCCTCAGGCGCAGCCGCAACATTCAGCCCAATGCCGACGATGACATCGCAAGGCCCTTCAGCCTCTCCCGATAACTCTATTAATATACCGCCCAACTTCTGGGCACCAATTAATAAATCATTCGGCCACTTCAAGCTCACCCCGGGTACGCCCAGCTCTTGCAAGGCCTTGGCAACTTCGACGCCACAGGCCAAACTCAAGCCGCCCAACTGAACCGCAGAACAAGGCACGCGCATAGCCACAGACAACAACATGCCCTGAGCAAAGCCCGACTGCCAGCTGCGCCCGCGACGCCCTCGGCCCTGCTCTTGGAACTCGCACAGAGCCAGTGCAGGATGATCTAAACCCTGCTGCTCAATATGCTCCCGCAAGACTTGGTTGGTCGACCCCAACACGGGAGCATATAGCACCTGGGTATGCGGATAGGCTGCGCAAACCTGCTTTCCCAGCCTATCCGCATCCAGTAAATCCAACGGCTGGGGCAGAGAATAACCCTCGCCCGTTACCGCCTCCACCTCGACTCCTTGCTGACGCAAGGACTGGATTTGCTTCCACGCCCCCGCCCGACTGATGCCCAAAGCTTCCCCCAAACTTTCACCCGAGTGACACTCCCCATCGGCCAGCAACTTCAACAGGGGCAATGGAAACGCCATTAGTGCTCATCCTGCTGCAGCCACGCTTGGCAGCGAGAAATATATTGACCCGACCAACTGAGTTGCGCGGCATTCGCCTCTGCCCCTTGCAAGCTCACGGTAAACTGCATCAGTTCATCGCGGCGAAATGCCGTCAGCTGCACCTGCTCACCAACAGGGTATGCGGCAATCATTGACTCTATCTGTCCCGCCTTGGCCTGCAGTCCATCTACGGCAAGCAATAAGTCCCCTGCAGCCAAACCGGCTAACTGGGCAGCGCCGCCCTCATACACATGGGTGACTTTGACAAAGCCCTGGGCCGCGGCACTGCGAATGCCAAGCACACTTTTGCCCTGCTGAAGCTTAGCGCCCTTGGCCAAGTAGCCGCCCCAATCATTCTGATGCTTGGGAGGAGCAAACTGCAGCTGCACGCCAAGATAAGCCAAGGCGCCTGCAATATCTAATTCATTGGTGCTGCGCAGGGCATTATTAAAGAAACTGCGCGCCAGCTTGCCCTGCCCTGCATCCAATAATTCTTCAACGGCTAATTCAATGCTATCTTCAGATACGCCTTGAGCCAAACCAGCGGCATCCAAGCCGTAGCGCTGCCAGAGCAGGCGCATCAAATCATCCAAAGACCGCTTCTCACTGGAGTGCTGTCGAATAAATACATCTAGGCACAGGGCAATTAGCGCCCCCTTAGTGTAATAGCTGACAATGGCATTGGGAGCGTTTTCGTCTTGCTTATAAAATTTCGTCCACGCATCAAAGCTCGAATCCGTTACTGACTGCTTAAATCGTCCAGGGCTGCGCTGTACACGAGAAATCGTTTTTGCGAGCAGCTGCAAATAAGATTCAGGCTTAACCAAGCCGCAACGCACTAGTGATAAGTCATCGTAATAAGAGGTAATACCCTCAAAGGCCCACAGTAAACGTGTGTGCTGCTCCGAAGCCAAATCAAAGGGGGTGAAGGCAGCGGGCTTAATACGCTTTACATTCCAGGTATGGAAGTACTCATGGCTGCATAAACCTAAAAACTCGCGATAGTCGTCATTCACTGTAGCCTCCCCCAATACTGGCAGGGACTTGCGCGAACACAGTAGGGCTGTAGAAGCCTTGTGCTCTAAGCCCCCATAACCCTCACCCACCACCATGGTCATAAACACATAGCGATCTATCGGGGCAGGCAAGCCAAAAAACTCAATATGGTGCTCGCAGATTATTTTCAAATCGCGACACAGCCTGTCCATATCCGCATTATGCTTACCCGTCAGCACAATATCGTGGGGCACACCAAAGGCCTCAAAGGTTGCACAAGTAAAATCACCCATTTCCACTGGGTGATCAATCAAGTCATCGTAGTTATCTGCGTGATAGCCGCCAAAACCATAGAGCTTTGCATCTGCCAGTGGCAAGCTCGTCGCCACCTTCCAGTTCGCATAAGCATCCCCCTCGGGGGCACGCAATTGTACTTCACACTCATCTTCGCCCTGCCCTACAGCCTCTAAAAATACGGAAGTGCCATTAAAAAAGGCATGGCTGCTATCTAGATGCGCGGTACGCACCGACAAATCCCAGGCGTAGATGTCATATTCGATAGACAACTCACCTTCACAGGGTGCGCAGCGCCAGCTACTTTTATCTTCACGCTGAACCTGCACTGTAGCAGCACCACAGCTCGCCGATAATGTGACAATGTTCTTAGCAAAGTCCCGAATCATATAACTGCCCGGCAGCCAAGCAGGTAAACGTAGTAGCTGGCCTGCGGGGTCCGGAGCGGGAACACGCATTACTACGGTAAATAGGTGTGCATGGGGATTGGAGGCTTGAATGGAATAATGAATCATATGAACTAAAAGCTCGAGCTAAGAATGTAGCCCGATACTTTATCTAGCTTGACGTCTTTGATCTAGGAATAATCGAGCAGCAGTGACACTCTATAGCTCAGAAAAGCACTCTGCCTTATCTTTACCGCTGTTTTTAGCTTTATAGAGCGCCTTATCAGCCTGATCGACCAACTTATTAGACAGAACATTAGGTTCCGCGATCATGTCTTGAGTATCACAGCACGCCACGCCAATTGAGACGGTGATAGGGATTTCGGTGCCTCGACCCATTTCGCAAGGCATGTCGTGAAAGGCCTGAATGATGCGGCGCGCGGCATCTGCAGCCCCCTCTTCGCTAGTTGCCGGCAGAATAACACCAAACTCCTCTCCGCCTAAGCGAGCGGTGATGTCTGACTCACGCATCGCATAATCGATAACACGGGCTACATGCATTAGAGCTACATCACCACCGCTGTGGCCGTATTGGTCGTTAACTGCTTTAAAGTTATCTACATCGATATATAAACAGCCTACTTGCTCGCTACTGCGCTGGGCGCGCTTGAGCTCCTGAGCCAGGCGCTTATAAAAATAGCGCCTATTACGCTGCTGAGTTAAGGGGTCAACCAAGCCCATCAATTTCACCTGCTCTAAATGCACCGCATTTTGTACGCAGACCGCAACAATAGAGGCCAAGCGGCTGACAAAGTCCGTCGCCATATCGGGGCTGTAACGCTCAGGGTCTACGCTACCCAGGGCCAAAAAGCCGATCAACTCGCCCTTGCGCATCAGTGGCAGCAGCGCCAAGCTTTCCACATCATCCACGTAGTCGCCGAAAAACTTCTCATGGGGCTCATCTAGCTCAGCCAATATCGGCTCGTGGCGCAGTGTTTGTAGACGTGCAATTTCTTGATAGTCACTGACGAAGAAAACGTTTTTCTCTAAATCGGCTAACTTACACTCCGCGTCTTCCTTCTCTATCTCTTCCAGGTATTGGTGTAACTGGCGCCCCCGATCTATCAGTGTCAAGGTAACTGCACGCAGATTAAACTGGCGGCGATAATCGTCGATTAAGGTCTGGCATACCTCATAGAATGAGTCTGCGGTTAATAGCTTCATCTCCATTGACTGCAAATGAATCAACTTTTCTTCATTAATACGGGCCTCTTTCAAAAGAGACGCCAAGCTTAAAGAGGCTTGTTTTTGCTGGTCTGCACCCATAATGTCTGTGCTCACTGTTATTTTTTCGCCTTGGTGTGGCTGTTATCTATCATTAGACGTTATCATTAAGTATCGAACTTTTATAGATGATATGTGATGGATGCATTAGAGAACCTGCTCGGGCGCTATTCCACCCCCGCAAAATTACTCACCGAACCCGCGCCTAACGACGCAGAGCTGGAAACCCTTTTTGCGGCGGCAGTAACCGCCCCCGACCACTGTAAGTTACAACCTTGGCGTTTTCTTGTGATTCGCGGCAATGCCCGTCGTCGACTAGGAGATGTTTTTGTAGAAGCTTATAAATTGCGTGAGCCCAACGTCAGCGCGGCTAAGCTAGAAAACTATCGCCTGAAGCCCTTGCGTGCACCCCTGATTATCGCTGTCGTAGCCAATATACAAACGGGCAATATAAAAGTACCGGTGCAAGAGCAATTGCTTTCTGCGGGTATTGCAGCACAGCACATACAACTTGCTGCTCGCGCTCTAGGCTACCAGTCTATCTGGCTGACAGGAGTAAACAGCCACGACCTTCATGTTAGCTCAGCCATGGGGCTCGGTTTTGACGAAAAAATGGTCGGCTTTATATACCTGGGTAGCGGTCAGACAAACTCTACACCAGAGCGCCCCGCGGCAATGCAATTTGTCAGTGAGTGGACCCAAGCTGACAATAGTCACGAGAGTGTCATCTAATGCGATTGCTTTTACTTTTCCTATGCAGCCTTCCGACATTTGTATGTAGTGCTGCAGAGACATTTATTTATGAAGAGGATGACGGCACACGCTGGATTACCAACCAAAAAATGCATGGCGAACAATGGACCTTTATCGACAAGTACGGCCGTCCCACTGCCACCAAGTCCTGCAAGGGCATGACAGCCAAGAAACTCGAACAACGTGCACAACGCTATATGCCGTTGATCGAACAGTATGCCGAACAGTACAATTTGGAAACACTACTCGTAAAAGCCGTGGTGCGAACAGAAAGCTGCTTTGACCGACGCGCCATCTCGCGCGCGGGAGCCGAGGGACTGATGCAATTGATGCCCAAAACAGCCCAAGGTTTGGGGGTGCTGGACAGTTTCAATGCACGTTTAAATATTGAAGCTGGCACACGTTATCTAAGCCAAATGAAAAAACGTTTCGACGGCAATATGACCCTAGCCCTCGCCGCCTATAATGCTGGGCCGCACAACGTCAAAAAATACAAGGGCATCCCGCCCTTTAAAGAAACACAAAACTATGTCAAACGTATTGCCAGATTTCATAAGCAGTATCTGCGCGAGAGTATTGGTTTAGACAGTCAATAGGCACAAAAAAGGCGCTCGATATAGAGCGCCTTTTCATTCCTGCACATAATGCGGATAGGCTTAAACTAGCCTTTTACAATATGTTTTATCTCGCTGCCCACTCGGCGGCCTAGTCGCTTTACGTCATCCCACTTGTGTGAGCCTTCTTCGATAATGCCGTCCAGTTTTTTATCGATCTTCTTGTGCTGATCTTTTTCCCTGGCAGCCTGCAATTTGGCCTCGAGGCGTGCAACTTCTTCTTTCGCTTCAGCTACTCGCTGCTCTAATACTTTAATTTTCTTTTTCATGTTCAGCTCCTATTTAGCAGTCGCAAA